>JAFGVG010000308.1 GCA_016938095.1 Bacteroidales bacterium | reverse complement strand
CGGATTGTTTTCTCCAAGCCACAGGGTCGCTAAATTCTGGTAAGCAGCTATCTGGAAGAAAATCAATCTGTCAACCGACGGGGATGTATTGATGCAAAGGTTATAGTAGTGGACAGCATTGGTGTAATCAAGTCTTCTGCTACTGATAATGGCTTTCAGATAGTTCAGTATGGCAAACCGGTAGTGCTTGGGCGGGAAATTATTTTCCAGGATATGGGTGGCTATTTCGGTATATTTTTCGGTAAGGCTGTTGCTGCGCACTGATGCAACGTGGGCGTCAGCCATTTCGAGATAAAGGTCAATAAGGTCTATGTTGAAAGGATCAGGGTAATGTTGCAGATATTCAGTACATTCATTTTTCAACAACCGTGACTCGTCGATTTGCAGGTTTTCGTGATATAATACTGAAAGTCTTGCCTTTAACAGCATTTGCTTTGGAGAATTGTGCAGGTTTGTGGTATTGAGGATAGCGATGGCTGATTCGAGATTGCTGATGGCTTCGGGTAATAGGTTTATCTGTTGCTGCAATGTTCCTAAATAACCATAGCAGGAAGCTACATCAACGGGGAAGTCGTTCTTCAAATTTGGTATCCATTTGGCAGTTTGTTTGAGTAACTGCAGCGAACGGGCATTTTCGCCCATAAAAGCCAGAAGTTTTGCCTGCCCGGTATTATACCTGAAACTTAACAGGACATCAGGATCATTTGTTGCTGAAAAGAGCTTTTCAACTAAATCCATGGCCTTCCGGGCATTCTCCAGATCACCCATGAATATGCACCTGTCGATATGTTCGAGCATATGCAGTATTTCATTAACCCCATTTTCGTTATTTGAAATCGAAGTAAAAGCCTTTGATATTGCAGATGTCCATGCAATAAACATAACCAGTATAAAAACACGAACGCAGATTCTCATCCTATGCTTGACCACTTTAATGAGCTAAATATATATAATTAAAGGGTTCTGTCATAATTATCTTTTCCGTAAAACCTCGTCCGGTCAACTTTCAGCTAATTTTAAAAGAACCAAGAGCCAAGAGCCAAGAGCCAAGTAACAATTACTAATATCCAGAAGCCATTCTCGTATTTAGTTACCTGACAATATATTAGTTGACAAATAAATTGACTTTTAGGTCGAAATGATTTACATTTAATGGATGTATTACCTAATTCCAATAATTATGCAATTATTTAAACACTTAAAAGCAAGGAATGTCACTTTCTTTAGTGTTCCTAATGATGATCCGCCTCCTGACGATCCTCCGGGAGGAGGTGGAGACGATGAAGGTGGCGGAGATGATGATTGAGTTATGGATTGCCGCTCAGGAATCTCGATTTGCAAGGTAATTCCGCCATTTTTCCACCAGCAGTTGCATATCGGCTGGCAGGGATGAATCGAAGTAAAGTGCTTTTCCGGTTTCGGGGTGTTTGAAACCAAGCGATTTGGCATGGAGGGCATGCCGGGGCATAATCTCAAAACAGTTTTCGACAAATTGTTTGTACTTACTGAATACTGTGCCCCGTAGTATTCTGTTGCCTCCATAGCGTTCATCATTGAATATAGGATGCCTGAGGTATTCCATGTGTGCTCTTATCTGGTGGGTGCGGCCGGTTTCGAGCCGACATTCTATAAGGCTTACGTAGCCCAGTTGCTCCAAAACACGGTAATGCGTGATGGCTGTTTTGCCATTTTCACCATTGGGAAACACCTGCATTTTTAACCTGTCTCTTGAACTGCGTCCAATGTTTCCGTTAATGGTTCCTTCGGGTGGGTCAAATGTACCCCAAACTACTGCCTGGTAAGTTCGCTGGGTTGTATGATCAAAAAATTGCCGGGCCAGTTTGTTAAGCGCTATTTCAGTTTTGGCTATTACCAGAATGCCCGATGTGTCTTTATCAATCCGGTGAACCAGTCCGGGTCGTATTTCACCGGTTTGGAATAAGGGTAGGTCTTTCAGATGCCAGCACAGGGCATTTACCAATGTGCCGGTATAGTTACCATGCCCGGGGTGGACCACCATCCCGGCTGCTTTATTTACCACCATCAGGTGGTCATCTTCATAAAGGATGTTAATAGGCAGGTTTTCGGGGATGATCTCGTATTCACGGTGAGGGTATGGTAGGACTACGGTTATGGTATCACCCGGTTTAACCCTGTAATTGGGCTTGACTGCATTGTCGTTCACCAATACATTACCGGCCCGTATGGCCATTTGTATTTTATTTCTGGAAACTTTTTCGAGCCTGCTGAACAGGAATTTGTCCACCCGCAACAACCCTTGTTTTTTATCGGCTACAATGCGGTGATGCTCATAAAGTTCTTGCTGCTCCAACAATTCTTCGTCCATTGTTCAGCAGGTTAACGGCTTTTTAATATTTTCCGGGTTATGCGCAGGTTGTTGTCTGTTGTCATTACCAACTGGTAAACCCCGGGGGCAAGCGATGAAACATCAATGATGCGATTTGTGCCGGGGCGTTGCATGACTACCCTTCCACTTATATCTACAATCATTATCTCCTGCAGTGTTAAGGGTCCTGCCTCAATGGTTAGCATAGCCGAAACAGGATTTGGGTAGGCCTTTACCTCGTAAGGCGCTTCTTTTAGAGGGGCTGTTGAAGTAACAGTGCCCAGCGTGCCGACCGCTGCTCTCATCATAATGGTGCCCGGTTTGAGGCTACCCCCCGGATTGAACCAGTTTCCTGAAATATTAACAAATGTTCGTCCAAGCGTATTCCGGTTTACATCGTACCCAAGGTTTAGAAAATTCTCGGTTTGTTGTTTCCAGCCAATGAAAACCGATGTGTCACTGATGTATATTCCTTTTCCCCCTTCAATCAGGTAATCTTCGAATGCGGCGGGGCGGCTTTCATCGAGATTTGGGTAAAACTCCTCAGGCGAAAGGTATAATAATTCGCCCGGCTGTCCATTAAAGTCTTTCCATACACAAATTCGGAAACTCTCGTTTGCATTGACAAGGTTCCTGGCTTTGTTGAAAAGCATACTGACAGCCTTCAGGGTATCGGCCTTGTAAAACCTGAACCGGAGTGCCAGCAATGCTCCGTCTGTCGAAGGTCCCTCTATTCCGAAACCATATTCAGGCGTGCCATCATCGTAGGCATACTGATTGCGGAAATGCAGGAACACCCTCGAGGAATCATTGGGTTTATACTGATCGGCCGGGGTTTCGATGTAACTTACCAGTTCGTATAAACCCTCGGAACTAATATCGCCAGCCGGCACAGTCAGGGGAATATCAAAATCAATGGTTTGCAATGAAAGGGTGTCGGGTTCAATTTGCATAACCTCTTTCTCGTGATGAACGGCAACACCGGTACTTACATTTTTAAGGTAAAAGCTGCGCGTTAATAAAAGCGGGCTGCTTCCCTCAGGCTGCAGGTTACGGATATCGAACCGGATGGTGTTGAGCGTAATGTTAACAGCATTGTTAAGGTGTTTCCAGGGAACAGTCTCATAGAAGTCGAGAACTTCACGGGGCAGGTCTACCAATGCGGCATCGTTTACCCAACGGTGCTTTTCGGGCGGATCGGTGTTCAGCAATACATAGTCGATATTCCAGCAATCGGCATTGCTTACCGCACCTTCACCCCCGTCGAGATCATTTGCGGATATGCTCACTACATTCCGGAAGCGGAAACGAAATCCGTCGTGGTAGTATAAATCAGGTACAGGCAGTATTATCTGCTGAAAGGGGCTTTCTTCCTCGGTGATCGCAAACCACAGCGTTTTCCACCCGGTTAAAGGTGTGTAACATTCGAGAATGAGTGAATCGGTGATCTCGGGTGTTTCGCCACGACCGCCACTCTGATAATAAAAACTCAACCTGACCGTATCGGTGGTTGTTGCATAAGGCGAAAGATCAAAAGCATGCGATGTCAGGTTATCGGCAGGCTCGGGGTTATTGGTAACGGAATACACATTGCCATTTTCATCAATACCATCGAGGGTGGCCACGCCAACAGTTATCGGATCGAGTGAAAAGGAATTATTGATGAAAACGTCTCTGTCTGCCCATTTGTCCGCATCGGGAAAAACCCCGTACCCTGAAAAGTCATCTATAAAGGGCAGGGATAACGTAATATCGGCGGCAGCTTTTTTTCGGGCCGTATTACTTTTAAGGTGTTCCTGAATGACTGGATTTTCGTGCATTCCACGAAGCTGCTGCGCGGATATCCTTACGCAGGAGAGTGAAAATAAAAACAGGCATATGTATTTGTAGCAATGCATCATTCGCTTGAAAGGGTGTCTGAATATTGGCTGAATACCGGCACCTTGGTTGAATCTAGCGTAATCCATACATCAATGGAAGAACCCATAGGCAGCGTTGTTCCATCGCCGGGTTCAGGTTTTTGCCTGAAGACAACAGCCATTTGTTCATCCTCGGGGTTAACTACAGATTGGTCGCGGACCGCAGCTCCAATGCTCAGAAATCTTTCTGAGGCCAGTATATTTGCAGCTTCGAGCGACATGCCAAGAAGGCTGGGGACAGCAGTTTCTTCATCGCTCAGGCCTTTGCCCAACACAAGGTCAATTTTTGCGCCCTTCACAACCGAATCGCCCGGAGGAAGATTTTCGCCAAGCAGACGTTGGGCAAGCACCATATTCTGACCGATATTAGGCTCGTAGGAAATACGTCCAACTTTGAGCCCGAACGATTCGAGCTTTGCACGTGCCTGTATAAATGTGAGGTCAACCAGGTTTGGCATGGCAACCCGGTCGGGGTTCATGGCATTCATGGTGAGAAAGATCTTGCGGTTTTTCTTCACCATAAAGCCTGCCCTGGGATGCTGTTCAACTACCGTTCCACGTTCAAAATCCGCAAGAAATACCGAATCGAAAACCTCGAGCCTCAGATCACGGCCCTGTGCCACTTTAACTGCCTCATCAAGGTTCAGCCCCGAGAAATCCGGGACGCTCAGGTTGTGGTTGTGCCGCGTGTACCATTTGAGTACCTGCATAATGATGGCTGTGCCAATAATCAGAATGAAAAACGCCAGCACCAGATTGCGCAAAACAATATGCCCGCGGATATAGCTCACCAGTTTTTTGATGTATGCAATGATGTTTTCGGTATTCATGACAGTGTTGAATAAATATTAACGGACAGACAAAGATAAAATTATCCGTAACATGTGTTTGGTATAAAAAGTAATTAAAGCAGATGCTTCAGTAAAAACAACAAGGCCAATATATATAGGGTAATGGAAATTTCTTTCCACTTTCCTGTGAATGTTTTTATCAGCACAAAGCTTAGTATTCCGAAAGCAATGCCTTCGGATATACTGTAGGCCAGTGGCATGATAATAATGGTTAAAAAAACCGGCAGCGATTCGGAGTAATCATCGAGATTGATCCGTTGAATGGGGCTGATCATAAAAAGGCCTACAATCACCAGTGCCGGTGCTGTAGCGGATCCGGGTATCATTAGAAAAACGGGCGCCAAAAAAAGGGAAACCAGAAATAGTATTCCCACGGTGAGGGAGGTAAGTCCTGTTCGGCCACCCGCCTGTACCCCCGATGCGCTTTCGATATAAGAAGTCACTGTGCTTGTTCCCAACATTGCCCCTGCGGTAGTTCCAATGGCGTCGGCCAGTAAGGCCTGGCTGGCCTTCGGTACATTTCCCCTGCTGTCGAGCAGGTCGGCCTTGGAACACACTCCCACCAAGGTTCCGACCGTATCGAAAATATCCACAAAAAGGAAGGTGAAAATAACCAGCAACATATCTACTGTAAATAATTTGCTGAAGTCGAAAGAAAACCAGACAGGTTCAAGCGAAGGGGGCAGACTCACCGGACCGTTTTCGGGCAAAGGCGTTATACCCATTGGAATGCCAATCAACGTGGTAATGATGATGCCAAAAACCAGCGCACCCTTTAATTTGAAGACAAGCAGAATGCCGGTTATCACAATGCCACTCAACGCGAGCAGTGCCTTTGGGTCCGACAGGTCGCCCAACGAAACCAGCGTGGCATCGTTTTGTACAATAATTCCTGCATTGCTGAAACCAATGAGCGCAATGTATAAACCAATTCCTACCGAAATGGCATGTTTTAAATTGATAGGTATGCTATTGATAATAGCCTCCCGCACCTTGAAAAAGGAAAGTATAATAAACAGGATGCCTTCGATAAAAACGCCTGTTATGGCCACTTCCCAACTATATCCCATTTGAATGACCACTGTATAGGCGAAAAAGGCATTGAGACCCATACCTGGTGCCAGGGCAATGGGCAGATTGGCAAAAAACGCCATGATGGCTATGGCGACAAATGATGAGAGCGCAGTAGCAGTAAAAACTGCATCGCGATCCATTCCGGTAGCGCTAAGTATGAGCGGATTCACGGCCAGAATATAAGCCATGGTCATAAAGGTGGTGATACCGGCAATGATTTCGGTACGGGAATTTGTATGGTTTTCCTTTAGGTGGAATAACTTTTCCAACATAGCGGGTAGTTTTTGTAAGGGAATTTTATCCTAAAAATAGTAAAAGCCGTCGATGTACGCATCAACCTCCTGAAGATAATGCCATTCATTTGCGTATTCGCATTAATGCCTTATATTTACAAGCCCTAACATGCACGGGCATTTAGTTTAATACAATGATTGATTTCCGTCACCTTGAACATGTTGAAAATGCCAGGTTTTCCATATTGATACCTAGCTGGAATAACCTTTCTTTTTTGCAGTTATGTGTAAAAAGCATCCGGCAGCATTCGTCATTTGCTCACCAGATCATTATCCATGTGAACGAAGGAAAGGATGGTACCCTCGATTGGGTTCGTGAAAACAAATTTTCCTATACATACAGTCGTGAAAATATAGGCGTTTGCTGGTCAATGAATGCCATGCGCAGCCTGGCAGAAACTGATTACCTGGTTTTCCTGAATG
>JAFGVG010000307.1 GCA_016938095.1 Bacteroidales bacterium | reverse complement strand
GATTATCCCCTGCAGCCATTCGTTCTGGCAACCGACACCAAAGACAACCTTCTGGTTGTCTGTCGCTATGATCCGCAACCCGGATATTTGGTTGGTGGAAAACAGGAAGCCGTAAAAAATCTTCCCGATGACAATGCTGCATACAGCAGCTGGGGAAACAGCGGATGGGCGGCTTATGTTTTTTCCATCAATCCGGATAATCCTGATGAGACTTTTGTTCCTTTATCCAGGGTTGCAACCAGCGGATTGAAAAATATCCACAAGGCCTTTTATCCGGCCAGCAGATATCATGATACCTTTGATCAGGCAGTGCAATACTTTCCTGATTCAGCCTTTATGGCCACTGATGGGGTCACCGTCATTCCTGAAACCTATGATATTGGTCGTTGTGCAGCTTTGAAAGCCGCCATCCCCGGAAAACCCTTTTATGTGTCTGACGAAATGCAGAAGCGCATGGTTCAGCTGGATGTTGCGCCCAATGGGAAGCTATCGAACCTTAAAGAAATCCAGTCGCGAAGTGAATACAGTACTGCGGTGGATTCAGAAGGAAATCTTTATGTAGCGGATGGTCAGATTTTCATCTATGATAAAAACGGAAAAGAGATCAAAAGGATCAGTCTGCCCGAAAGGCCTATTTCCATAGCCATTGGTGGAAAAGATCATGATCTTCTTTTTGTAACTGCTGAAACGTCTTTATATAGTTACAAAATCAGGTAAGTCAGGATAGCTTTTGATACGCATGTCTGGCTATGTCATGTAATGGTAGAACAGTTGTGGCAGCATTCAGACTAATCGCCGCTTTGGGCATGCCAAATACCACGCATGTGCTTTCGTCTTCGGCAATGGTATAGGCGCCTGCATTTTTCATTTCGAGGAGGCCTCTGGCGCCGTCGTCGCCCATACCGGTCATGATAATCCCCACGGCATTGGCGCCGGCACAATTGGCGGCTGAACGAAACAACACATCTACGGAGGGACGGTGCCGGTTAACCAGCGGCCCGTCGTTGATTACCACAGAATATTTGGCACCGGTGCGGGTAATGAGCATATGCCGGTTACCGGGTGCAATGATGGCTTTTCCGGTGGTGATAATCTCTCCCTGTACGCCTTCTTTTACCGAAATACGACAAAGTTTATCGAGCCGGTCAGCAAATGATTTGGTGAACATCTCGGGCATGTGCTGAACAATCACTATGCCCGGGCAATCGGGGGGCATGGCCATGAGAAAGGCTTCGATGGCCTGGGTTCCTCCTGTTGATGCTCCCAGTACAATGATCTTATCTGTTGTGTGTTTTATGGACACCACCTGGGGTGACAATTCCAGGATTTCATCCGCCGTGAGTTTTGGCATTACAACAGGTTGCGATTTGCTTATCATGGCCGGAGCCGGTGCGACTCCGCCAACACGTTTCATATTGGCCTGCGAAGCAGCCTTTACCGCGTCGCACAGCAAGATCCGCGATTCATCAAAAAATTCTTTGGTAATGAGTTTGGGTTTGGTGATCACTTCAACAGCCCCGTATTCAAAGGCCTTTAGTGTCATTTCACCCCCCTTTTCGGTAAGGCTGGAGATAACCACAACCGGGATAGGCAGCGTCGACATCAGCTTTTTCAGGAACGTAAGGCCATTCATGCGGGGCATTTCCAGGTCGAGGGTAATTACGTCCGGTCGATCTTTGGTTATTTTGCCGGCTGCAAAAATAGGATCTGCTGCCGTGGAGATCACCTCAATTTCAGGGTCATGATTCAGGATGCCCGACAGCGTTTGCCGTACAAAGGCTGAATCGTCGATGATCATGACTTTAATTTTTTTCATATCAATGTTGTCCTAACGGAGCTTAAATAACAACATATGGTAGTGACAAATTTAATCTATTTTGGTAAATATGGTCGGGCGAACATGCTTCAACGGCAGGCTGAAACCTGTAATGGATTCGGAATGTCCGATGAACAGTAAACCTCCCGGGTTCAGACTTTTGCAAAATTGCTTCAACAGCCGATACTGCACTTCGCGTTCGAAATAAATCATTACGTTCCGGCAGAAGATAAAGTCGAATTTCCCAAGCGCAGAAAAATCTGTACTCAACAGGTTATATTTTCTGAAATCGATCTTGTTGCGCAGTTCCGAATTGACCCTTACCTTGTTTTCATAAGTATTTTTCCCTTTGAGCAGGTATTTCTTTTTGTATTCACCCGGTATGGTGAGCGTTTTTTCTACATTGTAGATGCCCACCAATGCATGTTGCAGTACGCTTTCTGATATATCAGTGGCCAGAATGTTGAATTCGAAATGCCGGTAATTTAATGAAGCTTCCTTTAACACCATGGCCAGCGTGTAAGGCTCTTCGCCACTGGAACATCCAGCACTCCAAACCGACAGCTTGTTTTTACCCGAATTCTTCAGGTAATCCTCAATACCTTGATTTAACAGGAATTCGAAATGCAAAGGCTCCCTGAAAAAGTCGGTTTTATTGGTACTCACGGCATCAATCATATTCCACACCTCTTCCTGCTGTCCCCTGGTTGAGAACACATAATCGGCATATTCGCTGAAACTGTTGTGTTGCAGTGTTTTTAACCGTTTCTGCAACCGGCATTGCAGCAATGTTTTCTTATTGGGAGGCAGTTTAATACCAAACTGGCTCATGATGTAACTGCTGAGCCTGACAAAATCTTTGTCTTCGAGCGGAATGGAATGGGAATCAAGGGTCATGATCGTCAGAACTTGTATATCACAGATAATAAGAACCTGGTGTTATTTACCCTGTAGGTATTGGTTATCTCACCGTCGTCATCAGGACTTCCCATCAATGCTGTAGTGTATTCCACTTCAGCAGCAAAAGAGAGGATACCGGGTTTGAAGACCAGCCTGGGCGATATTCTGAAAAGGCTTTTTACCGGCATGTTGGCCATCAGGTAAAAAGGCCCCCTGGTATTGCCTCCGGTGCCCAGGTTTTCGGTATAACCGGCGAAAATACCCGGTTGCCACCTGGTGTTGTTGCCATGGATCT
>JAFGVG010000306.1 GCA_016938095.1 Bacteroidales bacterium | reverse complement strand
TTCCATGGCAGCCCGGGCCACGGCAGGCGCTACCCTGGTGATGAGGCGCGGGTCAAGCGGTTTGGGTATGATGTATTCACGGCCAAAAGTGAGGTTACTGACTTTATAAGCTGCATTCACCTGGTCGGGAACGGCTTCCTTGGCAAGTCCTGCTAGCGCATAAACTGCCGCAAGCTTCATTTCTTCGTTAATGGTTTTTGCCCTTACATCCAAAGCACCCCTGAAGATGAACGGGAAGCCCAGCACATTATTTACCTGGTTTGGGTAGTCGCTCCGGCCGGTGGCAATGATTACATCCTTACGGGCATCTACAGCATCTTCGTACGATATTTCGGGGGTAGGATTGGCCATGGCAAAAACCACCGGGTTGGGGGCCATTGTTTTAAGCATTTCCTTGGTGAGTACATTGCCGGTGGATAGCCCCAAAAACATGTCGGCTCCTTTGATAGCTTCGGCCAGTGTGCTGATCTGTACATCCTGGGCAAATTCGCGCTTGTACTTGTTCAGATCGGTCCGGCTGGTGGTGATTACGCCCTTACTGTCGAGCATCAGGAAGTTGCCGGGTTTTACGCCCAGTTTTTTGTAAAGGCGGCCGCATGAAATGGCTGAAGCTCCGGCACCGTTGATCACCACCCTGATTTCTTCTATCTTTTTTCCTGTAATTTCAAGCGAATTCAGCAGTCCGGCTGCGGAAATGATGGCAGTGCCGTGTTGATCGTCGTGAAAAACCGGTATATCCAGTTCGCTTTTGAGGCGTTCTTCAATTTCAAAACATTCAGGTGCTTTGATATCTTCGAGGTTGATGCCACCGAAGGTGGGAGAAATGGCTTTAACGGTGGCGATAAGTTTTTCCACATCGGTTTCGTCCACTTCTATGTCGAAAACGTCCACGTCGGCAAACACCTTAAACAGCAGACCTTTCCCTTCCATTACCGGTTTACCGGCCAGTGAGCCTATGTTGCCCAGTCCGAGTACCGCTGTACCGTTGGATATAACCGCAACCAGGTTGCATTTGGCAGTGTAGATATAGGCATCCTCGGGGTTTTTGTGGATTTCGAGACAGGGCTCTGCCACGCCCGGGGTGTAGGCCAGTGACAAATCGTACTGGGTATTGTATGGTTTGGTAGGGATAACTTCAACCTTACCGGGTCTGCCACATGAGTGGTAATGCAGTGCTTCTTCGCGGGTTATTTTTGACATGGTACTGTTTTGTTAATGGTTACTGGGTGATGGGTGCTGGGTGCTGCTGCTACTGGTCTACTAGTCTTCTGGTCTTCTGGTCTTCTGGTCTTCTGGTCTTCTAAGTCCTTTAGTCTATTAAGTCGTGCAGTCGTGCAGTCTTGCAGTCAGGATGTCTATTTATTCCTTCATTTCTTCATTTCTTCATTTTTTCATTTGGTTCTTGGTTCTTGGTTCTTGGCTCTTGGTTCTTGGCTCTTGGCTCTTGGTTCTTGGTTCTTAAATTTAGCTAAATGCCGTAAAAAAGTAAATAACAATTGTCATAACGCTCATATTTTTGTGCGTTTTGGTGATGGTTGAACGCGACTTTTTATATTTTTACACCAGCAGATCTAATGGTTTGCAAAATAAGTACACTTTTGCTTATGATTTTAAATATTTTATTCACCAGTTCCAATTCCAATGAAAAACTTGTCTTACCTGCTTTTGTTGTCAGTGCTGTTGTATGCCTGTAAACATGACTCGGGTTCTGCTAAAAAAGTTGAAGCAGTGCCAACCATTAAGGTTTCCGCTGATGCAGTTATGAAAGCAGCAAAAGATTACCTGCAACAATCTGTCAGCAATCCCATAGTTTCAGAAATTGAGGGGTTATTAAGGGTTCAGGGTGTTGGTGAAACTTATATCCTGGAATCGGGCGCAGTTTTAACCGGACGAATTGATGACGACAACCGCGAGGATGCGATTGCCACCTGCAGATATGAAAAAACAGGTGAAGAGGTAACCAAAACGCACCTGATATTGCTGAACAAAGACAGCTTACAGGTGGTAACCGCGGTTACGCTGGATATGGAAATGATGTCCATTGCCAATGGAACCATCCAGGTGCTCAGGTCAACTTTGCCACCGGATGATCCCGGTATAGTGCCCTGCCCGGTATGCGTTGACACACTTTACTTCAGGCTGGAGAATGGGGAATTTGTTGAAATCTGATAATATTTGAGGGGTAACAGTCATTTGGAATAGCTAAAAGTTTATTGTAACTTTCGTCAAATACCTTTTCACATGAAAAACAGTCAGTTAAACTTTGCTTTGCTGGCGGTTTGTTTGATTGGTTTATGGGTTGGTTGCAGTAAGGAGGAAGTTTTACTTCCCGATCTGAAGGGAAGTTTGGTAGGTTATGTGTTTTGTTTTGATGAATATGCCAACCTGTTGAACGATCAGGGCCATGTGCAGGTAACTGCCATTGGACTAAAGCAATACAGCTGTACTTCCGATGAAAATGGCAGGTTTGAATTTACCCATCTACCCGCCGGTACCTACGAGCTGCATTTTGAAAAAGCAGGATTCGGAACCCTGAAGCAATTTGGAATTCAGCATTTCGGCGGGAAACCCACTGTTCTGGGCCTGAGCCTGGATGGTTCAGATGGAAATAGTGCTTTTTTCCTTTACCAGATAGCCACATCGCAGGTTGTGGATATGGTAATTGAAAATGACACCATTAAAGCCACCCTTAGTTTTGACGGTGCTTACCCCGAATATGTTGACCTTGTGCTTTTCCTGTCTGATGCATCAGGTTTTAATACCGATGAAGCTAAGGCAAAAACTACGAGAAGTCTTGTACGCCATGGAAATATTTATGAAGAATATTTATATCCGGCAAGCTTTCCCTTTGAGCCAGGTCAGCAAGTGTTTGTCAGGGCCTGTGTGGTTACCACAGGTGCACTTATCATAAATAGCGATATGCCATACTATATTTCAGGAATTGAGACTTATTATGATTATTTATTGCATCAAACCATTTATCCAAACCAGGGAAATGAATCGGCACAGTTCACCTTTATTATGCCCGAATAGGCTGGTATTGACCTGCCTTATTGGTTGTGCAGGATTATTGTTTGCTTGCGAGAAAGATGATCCCAAGCCATTGGCAACTAACAATGCAATCAGGGGGTCAGCTCGGCTTTACGACGATCCCTATGATAATAACCTGGCCGGTATTAAGGTAGTTGCGACTGGCCCCTACGGCGATCATTCAACATTTACCGATGAATATGGTAGTTTTTTCATTGGCAACCTGGGGAATGGAACCTATTGGCTCGACTATAGCAAGGACGGATACGGTACCATCAGGCAGTATAACCTGAGTGTCATGGAGGGTGATACAGTATGGGCAGGTCAGATTCATTTGTTTAGCAAACCTGAACTATCTGTTTTGCCGGTTTTCAAAAAGGCTTATATCGATTACCGCGACAGGTATGGTCCACCTACCGAATTTCTGCATATCGAAACCAATATCACCGATCAGCAGACCTTAGGACTTGACATGATGTTGTATATGGATACCAGCGATGAGGTGGACTATGACAGATCTACTTTTGCATATCCGGCCGGTGATGCCTGTTTCACGGATGAAGGTATACATGCCATTTATGTAGAAAAAGTTAAACTTCCTTTTGCCAGTGGTACTAAGGTTTACATTATTGGTTATCCCTGCAATCCATGGGAATACCACTCCGGATACCTGGATATTTACCTGGGCGAAAGAGTATTCTCTACACTCGATGTCTCGAGACCTGCCAAAGTAATTAGTTTTACCATGCCTTAATTACCCGAAATGAGACTATATATCTGTTTATCTGTTTTGTTGACTTTACTTATTACCTGTACACCCGAAGAGGAAATTATAACCGGGGATATTGCCGGTGAAGTAAAGCTGTCCGATCACTTTCATATTGATGAAAAGGTTATGCCGGGCATTATGCCTGTGAGACTTGACGGTCAGGATGGGCTAAATATTACGACATATACCAATGAAAAAGGTCAGTTCGTTTTTGAAGATATACCGTATGGAAAATATTCGATAGCGGCCAGCAAAGAAGGGTATTACCCTTTCCCGCTTGGGCCGATCAGTCACCTGGGTGGTTATAGTGCAACTTATACCCAGGCTTATTTGCAAGCGATACCAACCTTTCAGCTCGAACTTGATAGTATCACCTTTATGAATACCGTGGGTTATCAAGTTTTTCTGAAACTTGACGGGGATACCCTTGTACAAACACCGGAATATTGGGGAATAAATGTTATTGCTTTTGTCAGTAGTTCACCTGACGTAAGCAAAGATAACTATGAATCCTTTACAAATGGCTCTTTATCAGATATGGGGTCAGGAGGTTACTGGGATAAAGTACGTTTGTACGCTATGATTTATAGTTTACCTTTGAATCCGAATTCTTCTGCACCCATCTATTTTCGGCTCTATCCATATGCCTCCGGAGGATATGCATATAACTCTTACACCGTATTTGATCCATTGGCTCTGGGTAAACCTTCCAATGTGCTTTCCGTTACCTGGAATGATTTGTTTGGTGAATAATACCGGTTGCTTATAGATCCAGTTAGTAACGGGTTAATGAATAACCTGTTGGGTCGACTGCAGATTTATGATTACCTTTACACAAAGCATTCTTCATCAATTGTAGCAAAAGATATGTTAAACAGAAAGCTCAGAATGGGCATGGTCGGCGGTGGTACCGGCTCTTTTATAGGTGCAGTACACCGTATAGCGGCTTTAATGGACGGAGAGATTGAACTCGTATGTGGTTGTTTCAGCAGTGACCCCGACGTATCGGTGGCCTCGGGCAAGGCCTTGTACCTGCCGGCCAACCGGATCTACACCAGTTACGGGGCCATGTTTGAACAGGAGGTGCTGCTGCCAAAGCATGACCGTATGGATTTTGTTGCCATAGTCACCCCCAATCACCTCCATTTTGAACCCGCCATGATGGCGCTTGAACGTGGGTTTGACGTGGTGCTGGATAAACCGTTGACATATAACCTCGACGAAGCCCTGAAACTCCGCGATAAAGTTACCGAAACCGGAAAGCTGTTTGCACTGACACATACCTATGCCGGTTACCCTGCCATTAAGGAAGCCAGGGAAAGGATCCGGCGGGGTGAACTGGGTACCATCCGCAGGATTTACGTGGAATACCCCCAGGGATGGCTGTCATCTAAGGTTGAAGACGAAGGCAACGTGCAGGCACAATGGCGGACCGATCCGTCGCGTTCGGGGAAAGCCGGTTGTATTGGCGATATTGGTACACATGCCTTTCACCTGGTCGAATATGTCTCGGGGTTGAAAGCCACACATCTCTGTGCCGAGCTGAACACCTTTATTGAAGGCAGGCGACTTGACGATGACGGAGCGGCCTTTCTGAGGTTTGACAATGGCGCCAGGGGGTTGTTGTTTGCCACGCAGGTAGCCACAGGCGAGGAGAATGCTGTTCGGTTAAGGATTTATGGCGATAAGGGCGGACTCGATTGGTCGCAGATGGAGCCCAATACATTATGGATGAAATGGCCGGGCCGGCCCATGGAGATGATCCGTACCGGGCAGTCCTATATGAGCCATGCCGCAAAACACAATACGCGGGTACCGGCGGGTCACCCCGAAGGTTATCTCGAAGCTTTTGCCAATATTTACCGCAATTTTGCACTTACCCTCAGGGCGCGCATGGAGGAGATTGTTGCTGAACAGGAATGGCTGGATTTCCCGGGAATTGAGGACGGTGTAAGGGGAATGCAGTTTATTGAGGCGATGGTGAAAGCCGGGAAAACGGATTCACCCAAATGGGTGGCCTTTGATGATATCGGGTGATGGAATATGTTTCTAGTGGGTGTCGGCATAACCAACATATTATTAATAGATTTCATCCGTTATTGCCATCTTGAAAAATACACTGTTTTATCGATTTTTGTAGGCAACATACGTCCGGGAGCTTTGCCCCGAAGCCCCACTCCCTTCTTTGTCTTGGCACAAAGAAGGAAGCAAGAAAAGCCAAGACAAAACGAACCCCCGGCAAGTCCCGGCATGACCTTTACGTTTTGTCGGGCCACCGCACGGTGCTTTTCGGATGGTAGTTCTTGTGCATATTTTAGTGCTTTGCTACAGCGTTTGCGGAGCAAAATAACAATTCCATATAGAGACGTTGTGCCGTTCAAGCGAAGTCGAGGCACGAGACGGAGCGCGTTCACAACGGCAGTCTTCTTTGGTTACTTTCTGTGACGACAGAAAGTGACAAAAAGAAAACTTCGTTCTTTGGATCAAGCCTGCAGCATGAAATGGGGCATCGGGGCAAAGTCCCGGATGAATGTTAACTATCTAAATTAGAGAAAACTACAAGTCATTTCAAGTCAGTATTACTGTGCATTACATTTTCATTATCAAAAAAGTAAATGCAAATACTGCCTTGATAATGAGTATGGTAGGATCTTCTGAAATACCCTGACAGTAAGGGATACAGGAGTGTCCATTCGTCAAAATATTTTGTAAAAATCATTTAAATGGACTATCTTTAATTCAGGTTTTAATATGAAGATCATCCGTAGTGGATGGTTATTTAAAATCCTGCCCTTTGGGCCAGTACAGCATACTTTTAAGTATGTCTGTTTTAATGCCCGGCACTTCTGCCGGGCTTGATTTTTATACAGGAAACACCATGTCAGAAAATAGCATCGATATGCTGAAGCAGATTGCCGGCCAGTTTAAACTTCAGGGCAATATAAGCAACATTGTTCCGGTGGGTTCGGGTCATATCCATAGCACTTACCGTGTGTTTACCGATGGCGATCATACCGATGATTACCTGCTGCAGCAATTAAACACCCATGTGTTTCAACGTCCCGATGTAGTGATGCAAAATATAAGCAAGGTTACGGAGCATATCCGGAGGACATTACAGGCTAAGGGTACAAAGGATGCCCGTTATAGCACACTGACGGTGGTTGACCGGCACGATGGAAGCCTCACTTTTACTGACAGTGACCAACAGCTTTGGCGGTGTTTCCTGTTTATTCCGGGTCAACCCTGTGTTGACAGGGCAACCAGTGAAGACCTGGTTTATGAGGGAGGTAAGGCTTATGGGAATTTCCTGCAGCTGTTATCGAATTTGCCGACTGATGAAATAGGTGTGACCATTTCGCGTTTTCACGACTTGGCCTACAGGCTTTCGCTGTTTAACCAGGCTTGCAGCAATGGCATGCCTGAACGGGTAAGTGAAGCTTCATGGGAGATAGCGCAACTGAAAAGCAGGACTGCAGAAATGCTGACGATTCAGAAACTGGCGGAGGAGGGGAAAATTCCCCTTCGCATTGTGCACCATGATACAAAAATTAACAATGTTTTGTTTGACCGGGAGGGGAAAGCGCTTTGCGTTATCGACCTCGACACTGTTATGCCCGGGTTGGTACATGACGATTTTGGTGATTCGATACGAACCTTTACCAACACAGGAGAAGAAGATGATGCTGAGTTAAACCGGGTAGGTATTAACCTCGCGTTTTATACGGCCTACGCCTCCGGATTCCTGGAAGCTACGCAGGATATGCTGACTGATATGGAAAAAGAGTACCTGGCCCTTTCGGCAAGGGTGATGACGTATATGCAGGTTTTGCGTTTTTTGACGGATTATCTGAACGGCGATGTCTATTACAGGATTCATCATCCGGGTCACAACCTGCAACGTTCCAGGGCCCAACTGGCATTGCTGTTGAGTATGGAAAAGCATTACGCTCAAATGCAACGTATAATAAGGGAATTGGACTGATATGACCTGTTGACATCATACCAAATTCATTGACACACGCTAACTAAAAGGGGGAAAAATAAGCGCGACAACAGATCATTTGTCGCCCTGGTAAGATGTGGCTATTTCATAAGCTTTGACCTGCAACCGGTTTACCAGCAACTCAATAAGTTTCACATAAATGCGGATAGCCCTTTTGGTTTTGATGAGGCTGGCCAGGGTAAAAATGCCGGCATCGGTATAGGCAAACCGGGCCCGGGGGTAGTGTTGTTGTTCCGCCTGGTTGAGCAGAATAAGTGAATCGGGCTGGAAGCGTTCGAGGTTACATTCAGTAAGGGAGTGGATGCTGAGCAGATCGGTTTCAAAAAGTTCCGACAGGGACACATCGGTGATTACACTGTAGTCTCTGATGGTACAGGTGTGACCGGCCATGAAGGTTTCCAGCAGCGCAAGTGTAGTATTATCGGACATCAGGTTTCAGGTGTAATGTCAAAGGTAAACATTTTTCTTCTGGATAGGAATAATGCATAAAAAAAGTCCCGCCATTGGCGGGACTGTATAATAACTTAATCGTTAGCTATTAATTATAGCCCGGATTTTGTTGGAGAATCTCAGATCCCTGAATATCGATTTGCCCCTGAGGTATGGGTGCGTATTCATTTTTGTTGGGTGTGAATACCTTTGGTGTTGTACCTCCAAACAAGCCTCTGAAGTCACGATCTCTCTCCATGTAGTCGTTAATAACCTCATTAACAATACCCCAACGAACAAGGTCGAAGAAGCGGTGACCTTCCATGGCAAATTCAAGACGGAGTTCCATGCGAACAGCCTTACGGGCATATTCCTGATCGGGGAAATCGGTATATTCATTAACCAGGTAATTGGCAGCTGGTTGGGTATAGTCAACAAACGGTTCAATAGCTTCCTGAGTAAGGTTCAATGTATCAAGGGCTGCAAAATCGAGACGGCCCATAACCACCTTATTGGCTGCACGGGCACGAACCCTGTTAACCAGTTCCATGGCATAGTCGAGTTCATTGTCTTCAACAGCAACTTCGGCTCTCCACAACAATATGTGAGCATACCTGTAAGCGCGGTAATTGTTAGCATTTACACCGGTTGCCCAGCCTGAGGTGGTAGATAAGGTCCCCTTTTCTGATTTAAGGAACATGTTTTTACGATATACATAGGGTCCGGCATTACCCTGGTCACGGATCCAGTCCTTACCGCGCATGATACCCCAGTCGAGATAAGGAATACCACGGCGACCTACGGTGAAATCCAAACGCGGGTCAACAGTCTGAACGAGATCAACAGCATAGGGTTTATTTGAACCCAAACCCATATCGTTCTTCAGGTCTGTATCATTATAGGTATCCAGAAGCGGTAAGCCATTAGCATCAGTCTTGTAAGCGTTAACCAGGTTTTGGGTAGGCTGGTGGAAACCGCAGCAGGTACCCATGCCATCCACATTCTGGGGATAGTTAAGGGCATCGCCATAGTTGGCGTTGGGTGAATCGGAAGCACCATCATTAACAGCATACTGGATTTCCCAGATGGATTCCTTATTGTTACGTTTGGCAATCAGGTAATTGTCGTCAAAATTAGGCATGAGTTCATATTTGCCACCGTTGTCAGCAACATCAATAATGTCATCCAAAAGTAGTTTGGCAGCGGCATAGTCGTGCTGGAAGAGGTGAACCCTTGCCATTACGGCCATAGCAGCATATGTGGTGGGACGTCCAACATCACCCTGCGTTTCAGGAAGATTGTCAATGGCATACTGTAAGTCAGCTTCCATCAGTGCCCAAGTATCAACACCGGTATTGGGTACCGTTTCAGGAACATCATTTTCAAGGATGTAAGGAATGTTATTAAACACCCTTTTCAGTTCGAAATGATAGAAGGCGCGCAGGAAACGGGCTTCGGCTTGTACCTGTATAGCTTTGGCCTCAGGTACTTTACTACCGGCAGCCGCTAAAATTCTAAGTACGTCATTGGTACGGGAAACAGCTTCGTAATTGCCATTCCATTTGTCAGAAGCATAACCATTGGTAGGGTCTATAGTGAAGTTCTCAACCGGAACAATGGTTGACTGGTCAGTAATGTCAGAACCCTTTGTGCCATCATCTGACTGAACCGAACCCCAGACCCAGTTGGATACGGAAGCCGACCAAATCCAGCTGCCAAACCATCCGCCGGCCTGTAAGCCACCTACCAACGGGTGATAAGCGCCAATTAACAATGCATCCACGCCTGCCTCATCTGCAAGCAGTACATCGCTGGCCGATGCTGTGGGCTTTGTATCGAGAAATTCATCGCCACATGAATAAAACGACGTAGCCAGCGCCAGTACTATTGTTGAAAGAAATATTATTTTTTTCATATGTTTTCTTTTATAAAATGTTAATCAAACCGGATCTTGATTAAAGGTCAATTTTCAATCCAAGGCTGTACCAGCGAACGCTGGGCCATGCACCATGGTCGTGACCAAGATCAACACCTGAAGTATTCACTTCGGGATCGAGTCCGCTGTATTTGGTGATGGTGAACAGGTTCGATGCCAATACATAAATCTGGAAGTTGCTCATGCCCAACTTATTGATAAGTGAGCTGGGCAAATCGTAAGACAATTGCATGTTTTTGCAACGAAGATAGGAACCATCTTCAACAAATGCCGATGAAGCATATTGAGAGATTGGATCGGAATCGAATGCAGGAAGACTGGCTCCCATATTTTCCGGTGTCCAGGAATCGTAGAGCGCATCATGACTGCGGTTTCCGTTGAACTGGCTGTAATCGATCCAACGTTTTACAACATTGATCATTTTGTTGCCATAGCTCGAATATAAGAAGGTGGAAAATCCGAAGTTCTTATAATTGAGGTTGATATTCAAACCGGCTGTAAATTTTGGATGAGGGCTTCCAATCCAGGTGCGGTCATCAGCAGAAATAATGCCATCGGGAACACCATCGGGGCCGCTTACATCGCGGAAATCGAAGTGACCGGGCTGATTATATCCTGTTCCAAAAGCAGGTTCTGCAGCAGCAGCTTCTTCAGCCGTGTTGAAAATACCATCAACCTGGTATCCGTAGAATTCAGGGAAGGCATGTCCAACAGCAACTCTTGAATAGGTTACCTGGCGGAATGCATTACCGTCAAAATAATCGATTCCCGGTGCCAGTGTCTCAATCTCATTTGTATAATGCGATAAAACCAGACCGACATTATAGGTAAGATCGCCACCCAGGGCTTTGTTGTTATAGCCGATCTCAATGTCGAAACCACTGTTTTTCATATCGGCTACGTTAACAGAAGGAGCCTGCAATGAACCAACTACTGCAGGTAAGGGTAGGCGGTACAGCATATCCTTGGTTTTCCTCCACCATACGTCAACTGTAGCAGTGATGGTGTTGTTCAGGAATGCAGCGTCAAAACCAACATTGGTGGTATAAGTGGTTTCCCACTGGGCATCGGGGTTACCCAAACGGTCATGCGAATAACCCGGCGTGGATACGGTGGCGTTGCCGGCAATACCATAATTGGTAAATTGGGGATTGCTGTAGAAAGTAGAGTAACCATTGTAAGGTGATCCCAATTCGTCGTTACCGGAAACGCCCCAGCCACCGCGGAATTTTAAATACGACAAATATGCCTTGGTACCAGCCATAAAGCCTTCTTCGGAGATCCTCCAACCCAGCGAGAAAGCGGGGAAGGTTGACCATTTGTTGTTTGCTCCGAAACGTGATGAGCCATCACGACGTACGGTTGCTTCAATCAGATACCGGTCCATGAAAGAGTAATTCAAACGGCCAAAATAAGATGCCCATTTTTCTTCATTACCTTCTTCGGTGTTCTGAATGTCAGATGTGCCGGCATTCAGATACATGAAATCCTCGTCGGTGGAAAAGAAGGTTGAACGGAAAGCAGTCAGGTTGCGATAGTATGAAGAGGTGGCCTCAGAACCTGCCAACAAGCTGATCTTGTGAACATCAGCAAGTGTTTTGGTGTAATTAATAGTATTGGTCCACGTCCATTGCAACGTGTAGTTGTTCGATGCAGTCATGTTGTCGGTCGGCTTGGCTTCGGTAAATTCAGGATTCTTCATGAAAATATCCTTGCCATTGTAGCTGCGGTAATCGAAACCGAACAATGATTTAATTTTAATGTCCTTAAGAGCGGTGGCTTCTACGTAAAAGTTGCCAATACCCCTCAGGTTATTGCCACGGTCCATACGGTCGCGCCACAATACAGCAACCGGATTCTCGCCATTTCCGGTACCATTGGCTTTTGTACCGGCAAAATTGCCCATGATATCATACACAGGAACGATGGGTTGCATACGATATGCCTGCGAAATCGGAGATGATTCTGAATTGTAATTGTTATTACCTTTCCTTTGGGTATAGGTCAAACCCAGTGATTGTCCAATGGCAAGCCATTTGTTCAGTTTGGCATCAGCATTCGAACGAAGGGAATAACGGTCGAAATTGGTATGAATAAGGATACCGTCTTCAGACAGGTAACCTGCTGTAAATGCATAGGTTCCTTTATCAGTACCACCCGAAAGGGTAAGGTTCAGGTCTTTCCGGTAAGCGGTACGGTAAATTTCATCGTACCAGTCGGTTCCAACCTTGTTAGCCCTGGTAATAGGGGTGAAATTGCTGGGATCGGCAATGTAATTTGCCGGGTCAACAGCCGGACTTCCTTCAACAGCGCGATTCGGGTTGATATAGTCCGGTATTTCCGGAGTAGCTCCGGTACCATAGAGTTGGCTTACCGGATAAGTAGAAATAGCTTTGCCTTCGTAAGCGGCCTGCCTCCAGCTCAATTCACCGAATTCCTGTGTGTTTAGCAGATCGTATTGATTGGAGGCATTCCCCATACCCATTACAGCATTGAAAGAAACACGGGTTTTGCCGGATTCACCACGTTTGGTGGTGATAATGATAACGCCATTGGCGCCACGGGCACCATAAATGGCAGCTGATGAAGCATCTTTCAGTACGGTAACACTTTCAATTTCGTTGGGGTTGATCTGTGAGAACCCGTATTTGGTAGGGACACCATCAACAATCATAAGTGGAGCAGAGTTATTGATGGTACCAACACCACGGATGAGTACGTTGGCATCGCCACCCGGGGTATGTGCCGAAGTAATGTTTACACCCGATGCTTTACCCTGCAATCTTTGAATGGGGTTTGCGCCGGCTTCTGATTCCAGTGCAGTTCCGGAAACCGATGTAACCGAACCGGTTACAGAAGCCTTGGTTTGTGTAGCATAACCAACCACTACAATCTCACTGAGTGCAGTTACCTCTTCTTCCAGGGTAATATCAATGATAGATTGTCCGGCTATTTCAATTTCCTGGGTTTTCATACCCACAAAACTGAAGACCAGCGTAGTGGCATCGGCCGGAACAGACAAACGGTAAGTACCGTCGGCCTGCGTAACCGTACCGGAGGTGGTTCCTTTAACCTGAATGGTTACACCTGGCATGGATTCACCATTGGCATCCGTAACCTTACCGGTAATGGTAACTCCTTGTGCGAAGAGCATTTGCATACCAGCAAATGTCACGCATAAGAGCATGAGCATTAGTCTTTTCATAAAAAGAAGTTTTAGGTTAAATAATTAATTTGTTAATTAGGCAATGTTAAAACTAATACAAATTTTCATTGTTGTAGCCGATTTCAGCGTTTTTTTTCGGGCTACGACGTACGTGTTTTTGTATTGCCTTGAATCATAATAAGTTAAAATTTGTTAATTTTTTAGTTTTTAGGCAATTTTTACCCGGTTGTAATCTCAAAACCCCTGTTAAAAGTAGATTTTACTTTTATTAGTAAGCGTCCGAATTACGCTAAGTATAATGGTTTCTACTAAACCATACCTTATATTTTATAATAAAGTTGTAAAGAAGAAATGAAAGAATGAAAAAATGAAGGAATGAATGAAGAAATGAAAGAATGAAAAAATGAAGGAATGAATGAAGAAATGAAAGAATGAAAAAATGAAGGAATGAATGAAGAAATGAAGGAATATTTAAATATACTGAACTGCAAGACTGTACGACTGCACGACTTTTAAGACTAGAAGACTTAGAAGACCAGAAGACAAGTTACAGAAACATTCTACAACGACTCTGACAGGCCTGCTTGCCATGCAAGGGCCTTAAAGAGGCAGGCAGGTCTGCCTACCCTGTCAGGTCTTTCCAAACCTCACAACTTAATACTAATCCCCGGTCCGATCAGCATCATCCACTTGCCGGCCTTGAACTGGTAGCCGCCACCGATGTATAGCGGGAAGGCCAGCTTTTTGTCGCGTGTGGTGGGATACAGGCTTCCCAATACCACCAGGGCCAGATCCTGCTCTTCGCTTTGAAAATTAAAGGCATTGAGGGCCAGAAAACCTGCACCGATACGGTAAGGCCTTGTTTTGGCTATCTTGTCGGGATGGTAAAAGGCAAATTGCGCCACCATGGCCATGCTGATGCCATACAAATTGCTGAATGACGTTTTCCCGGGATTGTCTTCATCTTCCGATACGGTAACCAATCCTGCCGGGAAAGACACATCAATGTCGAACTTGTATTTCTTTTTGAGGATGATATCAAGCTCTTTCTGCTGCCCCTCGCCCTCGCTTTTGGCCGGATCGTTTTTTACGGTTAGGGTTATGCGCGACCAGTCGTCGAGGTCGCTGGTGTTCTTACGCAGGTATTTGTTCAGGCTGATTTCGCCGGCTGAACTGTTTTTCTTGTCGTAATAGGAATAACGTGGTGAATTGTCACCGGGACATACCTTGATGGCCGGCAGTGTCCGGGTATCGATCAACTCGTTGTTGGATCCGGTTACCTTTACATCAATAAGCAGGTGCTGGCAACCGTATAGCTTTTCGGGCGAGTCTATCCGGTTTTGGTTAAAAGTAATAACCACATCGCGGATGGTTTTCTCAAACAGCACAGGCCCGTGAATGCCCGAAAGTACGCGGTTTATATCGCCATAATTGAGCATGATGTAGTCGAAAGGACGCGGTATTTCATATTCTTTTACCTGCAGCGTAAAACCGGTATTTACGGAGTAATTGTAAAGGCTTACCTTCTTTTTGCTGATGTTCAAAGGCACTTTCAGCTTCAGCAACACTTCGTTTTCACTGTTAAAGAGGGTATCTGTTGTGAGGTCAATCAGGTCCTCGACATGAAACCTGGCTTTGTACAAGGCTGTTCCTTCAATTTTTAAACTAACGGTTTCGCCCGGATGCACCGAAAGATCGCCTTTCCAGTCGGATCCCTCGCGCATGACCGAAAGTCTGGTTATGGCCGTTGACGGCGTGATATTGAAGTTGGAGATAAATTGTGCCTGGTCACCATCCTTGATATACAGGTAACCTTCGGAACTCTTGTGGTAATTGTAAGTCCGGAGGTAACAGAGGATACGGTCGTTCGACAGGAAGCTCCGGGTGAAGATTTCTGCTATCAGCACTCCTCCGGGATTTTCCTGGTTTTCCACCCGGTAGGTTTTGTTGATTTCCAACGATCGGGCATTGTCAAGTTGAATTTCCACCCCACCGGTGCGTGCCTGCTCATCGAGGGTGATATCTTTCCTGTCGATATTGAGAAACTTTAACCGGCTGGTTTTTACAGTAAAAGTCGCGCTGATGGTTGGAAGTTGTGTGGTCAGCGTGTTGGTGCGCATGTCCACATCGGGTATTTCGGTAAGCATATCAGCCTGTAAAGTCTGCTGGCCGGGTTGATTGGGAAGTACATGGAGGTTTATACGGTCGTCATTGCGTTCAAGCCGGTAATCGATTGCACGGCCTGAAGTCCATTCACTGCTGAAACGCAGGTTACCAGGGTTATTGGTGATCAGTTCAAAAACTTTCTCTTCGCCAATAAATAACTCATCGGACGGGGGTCTGAAGCTTACGGTTGTTTTGGTACAGGGTTGCAAACGGATTGCGCCAAAGGCTTCCCCTGAAGACATGGTATAACGGAACAGAAACTTCAGGAATCGTGTTTGGGTGAGGTTGTGAAACCTGACTTTAGTAGTCCATGCATCGCCCATAAATGCCATGGTATCGATAATTTCGTAATCGCCCGATGGGATGGGTTTACAATTGCTTATGCCGGACTGTTGCGCAGGGAAAAGCCTTATTTCGGCAATTTCGTTTTCAGTGTCGTATTGGAAGTAAAGGTAAGGCTCACCGTTGATATTCACCGTATGTTGGTTACTGTTGTAGGTTTGCGAGTCGGTGTGAACTTCATACCGTGCAAACGCCTGGTCGGTGCTTTGGGCAAAAAGGGGAAAGGTTAGGAAGGGTAGGAGTGTTAGCAGCGCCCTGATCTTCATAATTTCTAATTATCTGAATGGGTAAACGAATGATGTTATTCAATATTGTACTGGAAATACAGCGGGAGGTTACATGGGGAATAGCAGATTTGGCGTTTTTTGATGGTTTATATGTCTAAACATTTAGCTTTAAGATTATTTTGACAGCCTCTTAGATTTATTCTTTTATACCATAACCGCTCCGCGGTATAGGGTTCATTCTCTATGCAAAATTACTACAACACTTATACCGCTCTGCGGTAAAGGAAAAGAAACCTGACTACAAGTCTAATAAATCACAAAGTTAAGGAATACAAATATTCTTCATTGCATGTTAGTACCAATTGCCCAGAGGGCATATAGTATTGTAGAAAAGTAATTTTATATAGCCCCTATACCGCGGAGCGGTTATAGTATTCCGCCATAGATTAATTCTTTTATTAAGAAACAGATTGTTCTGGTTTGGTACCTGTTTTAAATTCATGATTAAATCCCATCACACACCATGATAATTATTATACTTTGAAACAGGGCATTTTTTTAAATTTGATCAATACTGAAAACAACGCCTATGATAAACCATTCCCTGCTGAATCCTTCTTCCATTGCAATAGTCGGGGCATCAAATAACCTTCGCAAACCGGGAGGGCGTATACTCCGTAACCTGCTCGATGGTGGTTATGCCGGTAAGCTGTATGTTGTCAATCCCAAAGACGAGCAGGTGCAAGGATTGCCCGCCGTAAAAGATGTGGCAGACTTGCCCGATGTTGATCTTGCAATCCTTGCCATTGCTGCAACACTATGCCCCAGCGTGGTCAGGATACTTGCTGAACAAAAGAAAACCAGAGCTTTCATTGTTCTTTCTGCTGGCTTCAGCGAGGACAGCGAAGAAGGACGAAAGCTGGAGAACGAACTGGTTACCATTGTCAGCCAAACAGGCGGTTGTCTGATAGGGCCGAATTGTATAGGCGTGATTACACCGGCATACAATGGCGTATTTATCACGCCGGTGCCCCGGCTCAGTGCCAGGGGATGTGACTTTGCATCCGGATCAGGGGCTACAGCGGTTTTTATTATTGAATCGTCGTTGCCTAAGGGACTGACTTTTTCCAGTGTTTTTTCCGTAGGTAACAGTGCCCACACGGGTATAGAAGATATTGTTGAATATTGGGACAACACCTATGCGGCAGGGATTAGTTCGCCCATTAAATTGCTGTACGTTGAAAACATTAAGGACCCGGACAAGCTGTTACGCCATGCCTCGTCGTTAATCCGCAAGGGATGCCGTATTGCGGCCATCAAGGCTGGTACCACCGAGGCAGGCAGCCGTGCTGCTACTTCACATACAGGTGCCATGGCATCGGCCGATTCGGCTGTGGAGGCCTTGTTTCGCAAAGCCGGCATAGTAAGGTGTTCTGGCCGGGAGGAACTAACCACTGTGGCATCGGTTTATACACACAAGCCTATCAGGGGGAAGAACATTGCCATTATAACCCATGCCGGTGGTCCGGCGGTTATGCTGACGGATGCCTTATCGGCCGGCGGACTGAATATCCCCAGGATAACCGGCAAGGATAGGGAGAATCTGCTGGCCATGATGAACCCTGGGGCTTCGGCCGATAACCCGGTGGATCTCATTGCCACAGCTACCTCTGAACAACTCGATAGGGTAATTGAATACGCGGACAAGCAGTTGCCGGGTATCGACAGCATCATTGTTATTTTTGGCAGTAACGGAATGAACGATATTCGTGAGATTTATGAATTGCTGCACCGCAAGATACTGTCGTGCAACAAACCTGTGTTGCCCATATTGCCTTCGGTAACCAGTTCCAGGGACGACCTGGAATACTTCATGGGACTGGGACATGTTAATTTCCCCGACGAGGTTGTATTGGGAAGGGCCCTGACCCGAATTGCCAATACGCCTTATCCGGCTGAGGAAAAAGTTCAATTTGACGACGTTAATCTGCCCCTTATACGCGAGATTATCGACAAGGCACAGGCAGGATACCTCGAACCGGAGCAGATACAGCATTTGTTGAAAGCTGCCGGAATTCCGATGGTGAAGGAGGAAGTGGTTGCCAGTGTGCGCGAAGCCAAAAGAAAAGCAGCTGTAATTGGCTTTCCTATGGCCATAAAGGTTGTAGGGCCGGTTCATAAGTCCGATGTGGGTGGCGTTACCCTCAATATTAAATCGGAAACCCACCTGATAGCCGAGTATAAGCGTATGATGAAAATCAAAGACGTCAAGGGCGTGCTGATGCAGCGTATGTTGGAGGGTACCGAGCTATTTATAGGCGCAACTTACGAGCCCAGGTTTGGCCATGTCATCCTTTGCGGGTTGGGCGGCATATTTGTCGAGGTTCTCGGTGATATCTCCTCGGGTTTGGCACCGCTTACCTTTGATGAGGCCCGTTCCATGATCAGGAGTCTGCGCGTATACCGTATCATACAGGGAACCAGGGGGAAACCCGGTGTGAATGAAAAAATATTCACCGAAATCATCGTCAGGTTGTCCAGCCTGCTCAGGTTTGCCACTGAAATCAAAGAAATGGACCTGAATCCGCTCATTGGAAACCCTCTCGAGATAACGGTTGTAGACGCACGAATACGTGTGGAGAAGTAACATGGGGATATTTTTTCGGTAAATGATAACCTATTTTTTTTACATTTGATTTTTTTATTCAGGATTTATAAAATCGCAGCTTATGATTATTCATCAGTTGTCTGTTTTCCTCGAGAACAAATCGGGTCGGCTCACCGAGGTTTTGGAAGCCCTTGGTGGCGAAAACATCAGGATCACTGCCCTTAGTGTTGCCGACACATCGGAATTCGGCATTCTCCGTATGATTGTTTCTGACCCGCAAAAGGCAAGGGAAGTGCTGAAAAGCCGGCAGTTTACGGTTAACCTCACCGAAGTCATTTCCATTATGGCGCCCAATGAGGCCAAGTACTATGCCATGGTGCTCAAAGTAATGTCGGACCGCGATATCAGCATTGAGTACACCTATGCTTTTTCGGTTGGGGATAAATCGGTAATCATATTGCGTTGCAGTAATACCGAGGAAGCCATAAAAGCGCTGAAGGAGCATGAGATGGAATTAATCAGGGCAAGTGACCTTTACAAAATATAGTTCGTATGGAGATTTGGAACAGGCATTTCGAATGCATGGATCGTGAGGAACTCAGAAAAGTGCAGGGAGAAAGACTAAGGGAAACGGTTGAACGTGTTTATTTTAATGTTCCGTATTACCGTCAGAAAATGCAGGAAGCCAACCTGGGTCCCGAGAGCATCAGAACCATTGACGACCTTCATAAATTACCCTTTACCACCAAGCAGGATTTGCGGGACAATTACCCTTTTGGCCTGTTTGCTGTGCCCATGAGCGAAATTGTTCGGGTGCATGCATCCTCGGGTACGACCGGAAAGCCCACCGTGGTGGGCTATACGCGCAGGGACATTGCCACGTGGTCAGAGGTAATGGCACGTACGCTTACCTGTGCCGGAGCTGACAGAAACGATTTCATACATATAGCCTATGGCTATGGTCTGTTTACCGGGGGGTTGGGGTTACATTACGGGGGTGAAAAAATAGGTGCTTCGGTGATACCGGTTTCCGGTGGAAACACCATGCGGCAGTTGCAGTTACTGGTTGATTTTGGAAGCACTGTACTGGCCTGTACGCCATCGTACGCGTTATTTATTGCCGAAGCCATTGAGGAAGCGAAGATTAATCGCGATGATCTGAAACTGAGGGTAGGTGTTTTTGGTGCAGAACCCTGGACGGAAAATATGCGCCGGGAGATTGAGGATAAGCTCAGGATCAAAGCCATCGACATTTACGGACTGAGTGAGGTAATTGGGCCGGGAGTGGCCAGCGAATGTTTGGTCCAAAATGGTTTACATGTGAATGAAGATCATTTCTATCCCGAAATCATTGACCCCAAAACACTTGAAGTATTGCCGGAAGGCCAGATAGGTGAGCTGGTTTTTACCACGATAACCAAAGAAGGTTTACCGTTGATTCGCTACCGTACGCGCGACCTGACCCGGCTAAATTACGAAAAATGCCGGTGCGGCCGTACGCTGGTCAGGATGGAAAAATGCCTTGGACGGAGTGATGACATGCTCATCATCCGGGGTGTGAATTTATTCCCCTCACAGGTTGAAAGTGTTTTGCTCGAAATGAGTGAGATCAAGCCGCATTATCTGCTTATCGTCGACCGGGTGAATAACCTCGATACCCTTGAACTCCAGGTGGAAGTTGACGAGGCATTTTTTATGGATAAAATTAGCCAGCTCGAATCGCTCAGGCAGAAGATACAGTCGAATCTCGAAAGTGCCCTGGGACTGGGCATTAAGGTTAACCTGGTAGAACCCAAGACCATTGAAAGAAGCGAAGGCAAAGCTACGCGTGTTATCGACAGGCGTAAGTATTAAAAAACAAAGCGATGAGTTTTACGATACCCTTTACAGCTGAACTGGTAAAAAGTGTTGCCGGAAAGGCCGGACTTCCTTCGCCCGGCCGTGCATCCATACGCGAAATTGTTCACCTGGCAAATCTCCTGGAGCGCGAAACAGGGATACCGTTTATTCGCATGGAAATGGGCGTTCCGGGGCTGCCGCCACCCGAAATTGCTACCAATGCGGAAATAGCAGCTTTAAACAAAGGTGTTGCTGCCATTTATCCCCCCATTGAAGGGGTGTCAGCGCTCAAGAACGAAACTTCTAGATTTCTCAGGTTGTTCCTCGATATTGAGATCAGTGCCGCAGGCTGCATCCCCACCTGCGGTTCCATGCAGGGTTCATGTGCAGGATTCCTAACGGTAAACCGCACCGACCGCAATAAGGAGGGTACGTTATTTATCGATCCGGGTTTCCCGGTACATAAACAGCAATGCCACGTGCTGGGACATCAGTTTTATTCGTTTGATATATACGACTTCAGGGGCGCCAGGCTGAAAGACAAACTGAAAAGCTACCTTGATACC
>JAFGVG010000305.1 GCA_016938095.1 Bacteroidales bacterium | reverse complement strand
TTGATCAGTTCGGCTACCTTCCGGCATCACCCAAAATTGCCGTTATCAGGGACCCGCAAATTGGGTATGATGCTGACCTGTCTTTTGAGCCGGGGCCAACTTACCTAGTGGTAAATGCCCTTACCGGCGAAAAGGTGTTCAGGGGAACACCGGTTATATGGAACTCAGGGGCCGCTGATGCTTCCTCAGGCGACAAGGCATGGCACTTCGACTTCTCGGCGGTTACCGCCACAGGCCGCTATTTTATACTCGATTCGGCACAATCGCACCGGTCGTATACCTTTGAAATCTCCCCCATCGTTTACCGCGAAGTGCTGAAGCATGCGGTACGCACTTTCTTTTACCAACGGGTGGGATTCGACAAGGACACCTTGTATGCCGGGGCAGCCTGGGCTGACAGTGCCAGTCACATGGGCCCATTGCAGGATAAAAACTGCCGGTTATACAGCGATAAGGGCAACGCAACCACGGAACGCGACCTTAGCGGAGGCTGGTACGATGCAGGTGATTATAACAAGTATACCAACTGGACGGCCAATTACATCGTTGAAATGATGAAGGCATACCAGGAAAGTCCAAAAGCCTGGGCCGATGATTACAACATTCCCGAATCGGGTAACGGCATCCCCGACTTGCTCGATGAAGCCCGCTGGGGTATCGATCACTTGCTGCGCATGCAGGAACCCGATGGCAGTGTGTTATGCATTGTCAGCGAGTCACATGCCAGTCCGCCTTCCACAGCCTCCGGACAGAGTGTTTACGGTCCGGCCACCACTTCGGCAAGCCTTAACACTGCAGCAGCCTTTGCCATTTCTGCAAAGGTCTACCGTCCTCTGGGTATGACCGACTATGCCGACACCCTGGTATCGAGAGCTGAAAAAGCCTGGACCTGGAGCGTTGCAAATCCCGACTCAGTTTTTCACAATAACGACGAATCATCGGGATCTCAGGGCGTAGGTGCCGGCGATCAGGAAGAAGACGATTACGGCCGGTCGGTGTCGAAAATCGAAGCCGCCTGCTTTTTGTTTGAAGCCACCGGGAAAGCGGAATATGATGACTATTTTAAGGCAAATTATCAGCAAATGCACCTGTTCATGTGGAATTATGCCTATCCATACGAGCCCATTGCGCAGGACCTGCTGCTTTATTATACCCGTATACCCGGCGCCGATGCCACCATATCGGCCGACATTCGTAGCACGTACAAAAATGCCATGCTCACCAATTCAGAGAATTTTCCGGCATACTACAACAAAAAAGATCCTTACCAGGCGCATATGAACGATTACACCTGGGGCAGCAACAACCAGAAAGGTGCGCAGGGCAGTATGTTTTACAATATGGCTTACTATGACCTGGATGCAGCTAAAAAGCAGGATGCCCTGAAAGCTGCACAGGGATACATACATTACATTCATGGGGTGAACCCGCTGAATCGGGTATACCTTTCAAATATGTATGCTTATGGTGGCGACAACTGCGCCAATGAATTTTACCACAGTTGGTTCTGCAACGGAAGTCCAAGATGGGATCGCGTTGGCGTGTCGCAATACGGACCACCTCCGGGGTATGTCCCGGGTGGACCAAATCCTTTTTACGATCGCGATGGCTGTTGCAGTGCATCTACATGCGGATCAGCAGCCAATAATGCACTATGCAATTCCGAGGACCTGGAACCACCCAAAAATCAACCCAAACAGAAATCCTATAAAGATTTCAACACCAGCTGGCCGCTGAATTCATGGTCAGTTACCGAAAACAGCTGCGGGTACCAGGTAAGCTACATCAAGTTGTTGTCGAAATTTGTGGATATTTACGTCGACTGCCATGGCGATTCGGCAGGAACTGCGTATTACGACACCTGCGGTATCTGCTCGGGTGGCAACACCGGCAGAAACCCTGAGGAAATTGCCTGCAATTGTCCCGATTTTCCCAGAACCGCCACAATGTCTTTACTTTCGTGCACGGCTGTCACTTCGCCAAGCGGAGAATACCATTGGACAACAACCGGAAAATACAACGATACCATTCCAGCAGCCAACGGTTGCGACAGCATTGTTATCGTAGACCTCATCATACCGGTAGTGGATATATCGGTGGAACAGGACGCCGACACCCTTACTTCCCTGGCCACCGATGCCACTTTCCGGTGGCTGAATTGTGACGATGAATATGCACCCGTTGAACTGGCAACCGACAGCAATTTCACACCCGATGCCACCGGATCTTATGCCGTGGAAGTAACCCAACAGGGATGCGCCGATACCTCCGCTTGTTACACGGTAACCATTACCGGGACATTGTTTAATTCCATCCACGATGACATTGAAGTGTTTCCAAATCCAGCCGCCTCCAGCATCACCTTAAAACTGCCACAAGCATTTGAGCGTACGAATATTGAAATCCGCAACCTTTCCGGGATGCTTGTGTTTAAAGAAAGTTACACACAGCAACAACACATCACGCTGCCGGTGCATTTGCCTCCGGGAATATACATGCTACTGGTAAAAAACCAACAGAACCAGCGGGCCTATATAAAGATAGCGGTGAAATAGAGGAAGTTTATGTGCTTTTACTCCATTACCCCCAGCAGGGCTTTTTCTTCAGGCTCAAGCCCCAAATGCAGCGCCATGCGTGCGGCTGAGGGATAAAGAGCCAGAAAAAAAACAATAATCATACCTGCCAGCAGCAGAAACAAAGGGTTTCCTGTTAACAAGGCTGCAATAATGGTAAATAATGATGGTGCCTCTATTAGGGCATACCTTATGATTAATGCCGATCTGTATACAGCAAGTTTACCGGTAAGGGTTGTTTCCTTGCGGGCCAGGTTTAACCTCGACTGAAACAGGAGTTGACTGGCTATGGTTCCGGAAATAATAAGGAATACCGACACAATCAACAAAATATTGGCGAGTGATCCATCTATGGCAGGAAGTAATCCGGCCATTACCAGGAAAGTCATCAAAGCCGCGAAAAGAATCTGTCCGATAGCCATGGCCGCGTGAATGATCTTTAACGCTTTGATATCGGGACTGAATTGATTTCCTGTTTCCATGTCAATGATTATGCGTAAGGTTGGAAATAAAATCGATAACTACCCCGGGTAATTCATCATGCAACGGAATATCCGGCCTGATATAGGTCCGCTGGTCACGTCGCGGATCGCCCCCTGTATCTTTCAACACATAATTCATTCCTTCGATAACCACCGGTTTTGCATTAGGATTAGCCTTAGCCAGTGAATAGGCATGCCGGGGATTTATATGCTTGTCTTCGCTGCCATGGATCACCAGCACAGGCATGTTAAGCTTCTCCATTCCCCTGATGGGATCATATTTCATCCACGATATCAAATAAGGCTGAACATCGGGATGCAGAAAGCCCATCAGTAACGAGTCGACCTGTGAGACTTTCCTGCCGGCAGCCAGGCTGTCGATGATATGGTTGAACTCCTCCTTTAGTTCGGGAGCCATGCCGGCAAACTGTTCGCGCATCAGATCGGCAGCCGGCAAAGAAGAACCTTCAAGGGAAATAAAAGCGTCGGCACCGGCGGTTGCAGCCGCTGCCATACCAATAAGCGATCCTTCGCTGTGACCGAGGACAATAATCCTGGAGTACAGGTTGCCCTGCTTCAGATAAGCCAACCAGGCATTTGCGTCAGCAATATAGGTGTCGAATGTAAGATTGTTTTGAACTGCCCCCGCACTTTCGCCAACACCTCTTTTGTCGAACCGGAGCGATGCAATTCCGCATTTCCCAAGTGTGTCGGCCAGCATTTTATAGGCATCGGTACGTATGCGCGACTTTTTCGAATTATTATTCCGGTCGGTATCGCCCGATCCGGATAGCATCAGTACTACCGGCACCTTTTCTGTGGTATCGGGGATGGTCAGTGTTCCATGGATTTCGCCGGTTGGCGTTTTCAATACGGAGTTGTATGAAGTGTAGCTGACGCTTTGCTTATCCTGCGCCAATAAAGAAGTACCTGCATACAGCCATACCATAGCAATTAAAATCGTTCTCATGCAGACATTGGTTTTATTGGTTTAAGCCCTAAATATAGGTTTATTTTGCGAAAAACAATATCACCCTAAGTTATGCCCGCATCATTGTTGAACACAAGAATTACCTTCCCGGCAGTCATGTTGCCCAGGTATGAATCCACAGCCTGCTGAACCTGGGATAACGGGTACCGGGCGCTGATTGGTATGGTATACTCGCCGGCAAGCATTTTTCGCGCCTTGATAATACTACGCAGTGTTGAAAGTAAACCCTGCTTTTTCAGCCAGTTGACCAGGTAAAAGCCAGCCACTGTTTTTTCCGCGTCTACCAGCACCCGGTGGTCCAGCTGGGGTTGTTCTGTGGACAAATTACCATATATAAGATGTTTACTGCCAAAGGGAGTAGAAATCAATAATTTTTTGGTAAGCTCGCCACCAACGGCGTCGAGCACCAGCGTTGCATTCAACTGACGCGATACTTCCCCGAGCCTGGTGGTAAAATCAGTGTCACTGCTGTTCAATACATATTGGGCGCCCTGGCTGGTTAACAGGTTTTGCTGTTTCACAGAACGAACTACCTGAATAACCGGAATTTTATATTTGGCCGCAAGCAGGGTAATCATACGCCCCAGCGAGCTTGCTGCAGCGGTACTGACAATGGCTTTATGCCCTTCGTACCGGGCAATATCAATGAAAGCCAGCGCGGTAAGGGGATTAACCAGCATCATGCTGCCCTGCTCATCGGAAATGTTTGCAGTTAAGGGCACGCAACTCATGGCTTTGGTGACCATATATTCCGCCCAGGAACCGCCAGATGAAACTGAAGATGAACAGGCAACTCTTTTTCCAAGCCATAACCGTGGAATTAACCCGCTTCCGCAGTCAACAACAGTGCCACTGCCTTCGATCCCTGCTATAAAACCGGCACGTGATGAAACCTCGGATACATTTTTTATGCGGGCCATGTCCGAAGGATTCACCGGTGCGGCTGCCATTTTAACCAACACTTCGCCCTTGCCCGGAACCGGGACAGGAACTTGCATAATTTTAAGCTGTCCGTTAACTTCATCAAGGCCTGCTGCCCACATAACGGATGGCGTTTTATCAGTGTTCATGTAAACAAATATTAATATTTTCAAAGCAAGGGAGACAGCAACCGGGCGATTCGTTCCCTTAGTTTTATCAGGCGGGGACGCCCTTTCCATTGCGGGTAGGTAAGGGTTTGGGCATGTCGCAGGTCCGAAAAGAACACCTTGCGCATCTGCTCGCCAAACGTGGCTGAATAAACTATGGCATTCACCTCGAAGTTGAGGTCAAAACTCCGGTGGTCCATGTTGGCTGTCCCTACAATGGAAATCGATCCGTCGATTACCATAGTTTTGGCATGGATGAAGCCTTTCTGATAGGTGTATATCTCCACGCCGGCTTTGAGCAGTTCGCCATAATTTGACCAGGCTGCCGCATTCACCAGCCTCGAATCGGAAATCCCCGGGACCAGTATTCTGACCCTTACGCCGCCCATGTCCGCCACCTTAAGCGCATCCATAATGCTGCCCCCGGGTATCAGGTAAGGCGTGGTCAGCAGTATTTCGCTACGGGCCAGACTTATGGCTTTAAGAAAGGACAGCTTAATGGTAGAGGCGGGCGAGTCAGGGCCGCTGGCAGCAATCTGAAGACTTGTTCCCGATCCGGGTACGGGCACAGCCCGGAAAAAGTCCTGATCGTGCTGCATCTTCTGTCCCGAGCAGAAATTCCAATCGCACAGAAACAGGTGTTGCAGGAAAACTATTCCGGGACCTTCAATACGTAAATGGGTATCGCGCCAGTATGCCTTTACCGGATCGGCCGGATGATTGATATACCTGTCACTTATATTAATGCCGCCAACAAAACCATGTTGTCCGTCGACGATGATAATTTTACGGTGATTGCGATAGTTGATCCGGTTGGCAAAAAACAGAAGCCGCACCCTGTTGAACGGAAAAACCTCAATACCTGCCTGTTTTAATTCATTAACCAGCCTGCCACGGATAGAACTGCTGCCAAAGCCATCGTATATCATCCGCACCTGAACACCCTCCTTTGCTTTCTGTATCAGTACTTCCTTAATGCGGTTACCAATGCCGTCATCTTCGTATATATAATACTCGAGGTGTATGTGGTGTTTTGCATTTTGTAAAACATTCAACACTTCCGGAAACTTCTCCTCTCCGTTTATCAGCAGCTTCACCTCATTACCGGTTGTAAGCGGACTCAGGCTATCGTTCATCAGCAGGTTAACCAAACTGTTTCCGTTACCTATGTCGCCTGCATGTTTACGCAGGTTGCGGGCCGACAACATAATGGTTTGCTTGTCCAGTTCCTGGAGTCGCTTTTCGTCTGCAACAAGTTTTTTGCTGTATATTATACGCTTACGATAATTTACGCCGAAAATAAAATAGAACAACATACCCCCGATGGGTATAAAAATCGCAAGCAACAGGTAAGCCAGTGTTTTGGAGGAACTTCGCGTATCATAAATGATCCGAATGCATACCAACACCAGTATGATCAGGTATACAATATCGAAAATAATCATCGGGTCCATCCTACGAATCACCTCGCTATTAACTGTTTATAGTTATTGTTATTTCAAGTGTCACCATGCTATCACTATCAACCGATTTACGAACGGGCTTATTCATTTATCCGCACATTCATTTTCACAATTTCCGAGGTTGATCCCAGTCTGAGAGGAGCCCCCCATAACCCAAGCCCGGAGGACACATAAACATGGGTACTGCCCATTTTGGCATAGCCATAGGCTAACTCGTACATGCGCGATACCACCCATTTTACCGGAAAAATCTGCCCGTTATGGGTATGTCCCGAAATATGCACGTCGGCTTGGTTTTTAACCGATTCAGCAATGTTCAGCGGTTGGTGATCAACCACCACAATGGGAAGCTTACGGTTTACACCGGTCATTATGGCCTCAAGCGACTTACGTTTCTGGTTGGTCAGATCATCGCGTCCCACGATAACCATTTTATGCCCTATGGTAAGTGCCTGATCGCGTAATACCACAATTCCGGAACTTTCCATGTATTTCAGGGCATGGTCAATGCCGGCATAGTAATCGTGGTTGCCGGGGACTGCAAACACCCCGTATTTTGCATCGAGCCGGAGCAATTCCTTCCGCATATCCTGAGATTCAACTGCTTTCATATTATGGTCAAACAGGTCACCCACCAAAATAATGAAATCGGGCTTTTGCCGGTTAATAAGCTCAACCCAGCCGGCAAGCCGGTCACGCCGGATAAGATTTCCCAGATGGATGTCGCTTGCGGCAACAATGGTAAAGCTATCGCCTGTAGCGTTCTCCTTGACAATTTTCAAGTCAAGTTCCTTTATCCGCGGGTTGTCAAAACGCAGGTACCCGATTACCGAAATCAGCACCAATACTGCAATAACTGTAATCAGGTAATACAACCTGGCCCGGGCATAATCGACGGTTATCCAGTCGGGGAAAAAGGGACGGTAATGATGCGCAAGACGCAGCAAATCAGCCAGCAGGGCTGCCATAACCATAAAGACAAAGAGGATCATCCAGTATCCGCCAATGACATCAAAAACCCGCGATAACCAAAGCGGTAACCTACTGCCCAAAAACACCGCCACAAATACCGCTGTAGATGCCAGTATAAAAAGAACCGGGTAGATAACCCTGATGGCGGTGTTCGCAGGTAAGGCCTGCCAGCCCCGTATATACAGGTATATATTCAGCGCTGCGAAAATCAATAAAACAATCAGCATACCAAACAGTTTCATGGCCAGGTTCACTCGTTTTGACCCTTTATCACAGGCAGTTCCCTTCCGGGCGGCACACTGATCCAGGTTGACATTTCGAGTTTTTCATTGTCGAACCTGAGTGTATATACCTCGTAATGCGGGCTTTCGATGTAACGATTAACCAACCTGAGGGTGTTGTTATTTTCCCAATGATATGCCCCTGCCACTTTTGCCGGAAGCAATCCCATTTCTCCGGCCCTGTTGCCCCCAAGCAGGTTAGGACCCGGTTTCATGGTCTCGCCTTTGAACCAGGCACCTGACCCAAATTTCAGGGTATATGCTTCATCACCCAACTGCATGTTTAACAAACAGCTGTCGCCGCTAAACCTGATGGTGGCTGAATTCACAGCAAGCTCATTTTGCTCAAAGGTAAATTGTTTGCCTTCAATTTTTGCCTCCTGATCAGGCATCCTGTTTTTTGAAGGTAGCGGAAGTGCAAGATTAGCCAGCCTTTCCCCCAGTATACCCATGAGCGCAGGATCGTTGATTTGTGGCTCGTCCTTGAACCCCGGCAGTAAATGCTCCCAAACCAGGTTAATTTGGTCCTGCATATCGGGTGATTCAGAGGTAATCACAATAACAGCATCCTTCTCGGGCAACACAATGATATATTGCCCATAAGCCCCATCGGCCCTGAAGGCATTATTCCGGCAACGCCAGAACTGATAGCAATATCCCTGCATCCAGTCGCTCGAGTCGCGCACCGACTGCTCAACGCCCGGAGCCTGATCAATCTTGAATGTAGTGGCTTCTTCCACCCAACCGGCCGGGATGAGCTTTTTTTTGCCCCATTTTCCTTTATTCAGGTAAAGCTGCCCGAATTTTGCCATGTCCTCGGTTTTCAGCCGTAAGCCCCAGCCGCCGGTATTAATACCCCGCGGATCAACCTCCCAATCCATACCCTTTATACCCAGCGGATCAAACAACCTGGGCCTGAGATATTCCATCAGCGTTTCGCCTGTAACCTGTTGAATGATGGCCGATAACATATAGGTAGCCATGGAGTTATAGAGGAACTTTGTGCCTGGCTCATTAACAATGGGCACTGCCAGAAATGCTTTTACCCAATTGGTATCATTCCGGTTAAGCATAAATGTAGGATCGGGATCCTGCCCTACCGACATGGTGAGTAGATCCTTAATAGTCAGTTGCGCGAGATAGGGACTTATGGTATCGGGCAGATCGTTTGGGAAAAATGACACCACCTTGTCATCGACCGTAAGCAGTTTTTCGTTTACAGCCAGTCCTATAGCCGTTGAGGTAAAACTTTTACTGGTGGAATAAAGTGTATGTCTGAGTTCGGGCTGGTAAGGTTTCCACCATCCTTCAGCTACTACTTTGCCATGCCGGACAATCATAAAGCTGTGAAACTGGTGTTGGCTTTTGGCCACTGCATCGACAAACCTGATGATACTGCCCGGATAAATCCCTTCTCTTTCGGGACTGCTGCGGGGAAGTGACATATTGGGCCCCACTACGGGCGAATGACTGCAGGCTAATAGTAGCAAAGAAACGGCCAGTATGGCCATCCAGTTATAATTTCGGGTGAATTTCATCGATATTTGGTTTTTAAATTTTAAACATTGGAAATCACTGTAATGTAATCAACGGTTAAAGCCACTTTTGTTATTTCACCAGCATACTTGCATTGCCTATCGCTGCAATGCTACCGCGTTCCTGATTGATCATCTGCTGAACAGATGTCGCATTTATCCGTTTCACGCCAAGTGTCCTGCAAACAGCTTCGTCAAGCGAGGTAAGCATATGTATCTCTATTCTTTTCGTTTTAAGCATCATGGATAGCGCTGTGCCGCCATTACCCTCGTAATGCTGCTCCAGCATGGCAAAAGCCGCTTCAAAACTCCCGGCTTCGAGGTATTTCATAAAGTAGTTTGAACCGATCCCGTCGACACATTCCGAAAGCACAACCAGGTTGCCACCATCCCTGACAAAAGCAGCTGCATGATGAATGGATTTATGCGCCTGGATGAAATTGATGTCTTTGGGATATCCGCCACTGGAGGCAATTACCAGGTCGAACAGTCCGGCCGGCGAATACCGGTAGTAACTGTCGTGTAACTGACATGCAGCCACAAATTGCTCATAATTAACCCCTGTTATCAATTGACAAACCTTGCCGGACGCATTCATAACACCATGGATGGAGATCTTTGGCGGTAAAAAGGTGTCGAATTCCTTCAGGTCGTCGGCCAGGGGGTTCCCTTCGAGGCTGCCCGGCTGGCATCCGGTAGCCAGCGACCGGGTATGCCGGTCGAGAAAAAGCCCATGGTTATGGTACACTGCTTTCCTGGAGCCAAGGCCCGGAAAAATCAGCTTACGCCCACCTCCGTAACCGGCAAAATAATGGTGTGAAACCGATCCAAATGTTATTATCAATGTGCTGTTGAGAATATCTTTCCTGACCTCCACAGGCGTTCCCCGCGATGTGGTTCCAAGTTGTGTAAAAAGGCTTTCATCATCGCAGTTGTGCTGCACAAACCTGAATTCCCTGAATGTTTCGCCATAGCTGGCCAGGCTTTCTTCATCGGTTTGCCTGGCATGCGTACCATAGGCAATGTAAAAACAAATATTCTCCTTTTTAGCGCCCTGCTCAATGAGTGTGGATGTAACCCACGGAAGGTATTCCGGATAACCGCATAACCTTGTTTTATCAGAAACCACAATGGCAACATGGCGGTATTTATCCCGATCAGCAGGTAAAACCTGTATAAGATCATTAACAAAAGCCTCTCTGGAAATCCGGTATTCGGGCTCGGTAAACGCCGGTATGACCGTACGATCGGGCATGGTAAACTTTACCTTGTCCCTGCCGTATGAAAGCGAAATCTCCATTTGTTTGTTTTAATGCAAATGTATAAAAAGAATCGGTTGTTGGCCCGGTTAATCTGCTGATAAATCCGCTAATAACGGTACCTTTTAGGCTATTGTTCAGGTCATTGGCAGTTTAGTTATAACCATGGGGCGCAGTCACAAAAGGAATGGTGAAGTAAAACACCGATCCTTTGCCAACAGCTGATTGCAACCATATTTTACCGTCCAGTGCGTTAACATAAGCCCGGGCAATGGAAAGACCAAGACCTGTGCCACCCAGCTCCAAACCTTTGATATTGTCAGCCTGCCTGAAATTCTCAAATATCAGATCAAACGAGGCTTCGGGAACTCCCAGGCCGGTATCTTTTACATAAAACTCAAGTTCCTCACTGCCATTCATACCGTAACCTATTTCAACAGAACCTTTTGCCGTAAATTTCAGGGCATTGGAAACCAGCCTCGACAGCACCTCACGAACCATGTTCCCGTCGGTGATACAATGGTAACCATCAGGGGACACTCCTACAGAAAAACTTAAACGGCTGCTTCCTTCGGCTTCCAGGTTTCTGGCAAAAGATGCATAGACCTCATACACCAACGCTCCAATGTCAACAGAATTTTTGCGAACGGTGAGCTGGTTTGCCTCAATCCTCGATATCTCCACAATATCGGTAAGAATGGTTAGCAGCCGGTTGCTGCTTTTCTCAATAATGCTGATGTATTGATCCTGCGTATGACGATCCATCTGGGTTTTTTTGAGCAACTCAATAAACCCCAGCATACCGTTCATGGGCGTTCTGATTTCGTGAGAGATATTGGTCAGAAAAGCTGTTTTTAATTTGTCTGATTCTTCGGCTTTCTCTTTGGCCCTGATAAGTTCATGCTCCTGTTCTTTCTTTTGCGTAATGTCGGAGGTGAAACCTACAAAACGGTAGGGTCTACCCTGGGTATTGAACAAAGCCTTACCTCTGGCATTCATCCAGCGGTATAACCCGTCTTTGGTTTTCATCCGAAATACCGATTCAAATCGCTGAACCTGCCCGGTCAGGTAAGCGTTGACATCATTTTCGAGGGCCGGCAGATCATCCTTATGCACCAGGGCTTTCCATTTCTCTGCCGTACAGGCAAACTCACCCGGCTGAAAGCCCAACATTTCATAGTGACGATCGGAAAAATAAGCACTTTCGGTTATCATATCCCAATCCCACAACCCATCGGCAGTTCCTTCCACCGCCAGCATGAAACGTTCTTCACTTTTTCGTAGTTTTTTTTCAGTAATCCGGTGCTCATCGATTTCCTTTTTCAGGTCGAGCGATTTCTTCTCGAGCTTGCTAACAAGCCTTTCGCTGTATAGTCTAAAGACTTCGCTCTCGTCGGATAACCCGGGTTCCTCAGGCTTCGCTTCAGAGACGGTCATACTTTTCGAAATAGCCCGTATGGTGTTCAGCATGACCTCCGGTTCCATGGGTTTCCTTAGGAATTTGCAGGCTCCAAGTGACATGGCAAAATCTTCATCACGACGATCAATGTAAGTAGCCGTATAAAAAACAAAGGGGATTTTTGCCAGTTGATTATCTTTCTTACACTTCCGGCAAAGCTGAAAGCCATCCATAACCGGCATGAGAATATCTGAAATGATAAGCTCAAAGCCTCCTTTCTGCAGCAGGTCAAGAGCCTCCTGTCCGTTGGTGGCCAAATGAACCTCATGCTTATCACCCTTTAGAAGGATCATCAGCATTTCAAGGTTTTCGGAATTGTCATCAACAATAAGGATTTTCATGTGCCTGACAGGTTTAAGCTAAAACATTAAAGATATTCAAAAATGTTGTTCATAATGGTTTCCGGTTCAATGGGTTTTTCGATGTAGCCTGAACATCCTGCATCAATAGCCCGTTGCCGGTCGCCTGTCATGGCATACGACGAAATGGCCACTATGGGAATGGCTTTGCCTGTCTCTGTTTGTCGAATCCTGCGGGTGACTTCCAACCCATTGATGTCGGGCAGTTGAATATCCATGAGGATGAGATCGGGATGTTCGTCCCGGGTTCTTCGGAGCCCTTCCTCGCCGGTGAGCGCTTCTATTACTTCCAGCTTATGCTGTTCCAGGATAAACCTGATGAGGTACAGGTTGTCTTCGTTATCCTCAATTACCAGGATTCTTTTCATGGACATCGTATTTTAGCGGCATTTCGATATAAAACTCGCTTCCCTTTCCGGGTTCACTTTTTACAAAAACCTCACCCCCCAGCAGGTTAATCAACTTGCGGCTCAGGTATAGCCCCAGGCCAGTTCCCTTGTTTTTCTTGGTCAGTGAAGCGTCAATTTGTTGAAAAGGCTGGAAAAGTCTGGG
>JAFGVG010000042.1 GCA_016938095.1 Bacteroidales bacterium | reverse complement strand
TCCGGCCCTGTTGATATAGGTGAGTTTTCCCTGTAAATCCGATTCATAAAGGGTTTGCGGCAACAGCTCTGCCATTTCCCTGAATTTCCTTTCGCTTTTGGCCAATGCTTGTTCGGCCTTTATGCTGTCGGAAATATCAATAACGATACCCCTGAAACCTACTATCTGCTCATTTTCCAATATAGTACTTGAATAGATCTTTACAGGCAACAGATCGCCGTTTTTCCGGCGGGCGATATACTGGTTTCCCGACCGGTTTCCCCGGATAACTCCCTGTATATTCTCTTTTAACTTCTCAGATTCTGTGAGAATATCGAAAATATTCATTCCCTGGTGGAAATCTTCGTCAGAATATCCAAGCTCTTGAAAACCCGACTTGTTAAGGTAAGTCAGGTTACCATCCAGTTCCATTTCAAAAACTGCCTGTGGCAACAGGTCGGTCATTTCCCTGAATTTTTTCTCACTTTTCAGCAATGCAGCTTCCGCATCAATTCTTTTTTTGATGTCTGATTGGGCCTTATCCAAGGCTTTTTTATTGATGTTGAATATATTATACCCCACTAATCCTATAAATGCCATGGTAACTGAAACGTCAACCAGGTAATCCCACATTTCGGCCCTGGTTATTCCGGATGTGGATTGATAGTGGAGCATGAAAACAACAAGGATCAAAATATTTATAAGTGTATAAACAAGTATCATAGATTTTCGCCTTGCGAAAAGCAAAGGAAGCATGGAAAGGGCTGCCAGTATATTCACAACACTGTCCAGTTTGATTAATGGCGTCTGTTCTTCAAAGAACATAATCAGCCAGGTAGTTATAATAATCAGCAAAGGGAGCAGGTTTGCTGTTAAATTGTAATATCCCCTGTAGAGAAGCCATAAACAGAGTAATATTGTTATGACAAGAGCAGTTAGTGGAAGCACTACAACTTTAAGGGATTGGTTAAAAACCGGACTGATGAAGCCGGAAAGGAGCCTGAAAACTATCAGAAAAGATGCAGCACAGGCAAGCAATATGCACAAATAGTAAATGAATTTTGCCCTTTGCTGCATGGCGTATTCCGATTTGCTATAGGCTCGCAGCAGCCTGGGCAATTGGATCGGGTATGAATCGCTACTCATTATTGGACGTGTTGGTTTGGACATAAAACAGACTAAAAGTTACATTTTTTTCAGGTTATCCCCAATTTATCGCCAACTAAAAAATTCATCCAACAAATCCTTATTGGGGCTGTCTAAAAAGGCTACTATTATTGGACTTTTTACACAGCCTTAGAGATGTAATGATATTCCACGAAATATCATTATCTTGGAGTTGGATTAAAACAGGTTGACATGAAAAATCTATCTTTTGCAAAGCAAATATTGCATTGCATCACCTGGTTGATAGCTTTGTGCTGCGTGGAGAGCCTGTATGCCCAGGAAACCGATACGCTGAAAGGACGACATTTGTACCGTCCCGCACAGGCGGAAGAGCAGGATACCCTTCGAATTCCTGCTCCCACAGATGAAAATCTGCAACGCATGCTCGATTCACTGGCATTAAGACAACAGTTCATCCGCGATTCGTTATTGGCACGCGAGAAATTTGTGCGTGATTCTATTGCGCGCAGGCAGCGCATGCGCGATTCAGTTGTTTTTTTGCAGCATGGGGTACAGCCAGTGCTTGAGGCCTGGGCCAGAACGGTTAAGGACGATATCATCTACCGGACTTTCCCCATTCCCATTGATGGCGATTCGGCATTGGGGGACTTTGTTTACCTGACCATGCCTTTTGGCGTCAGCGACCCCTATGTGCCCTGGAAAATGGCTATTTCATTGAACGGCCCGCGTGTGAGGTTCGAGGCAGACAAAAAAACCGGCAAAGTAATGGCATTGCAAACGCCACAGGTGAGGTCTTCTTTTGTTTATCCCCCTTCGGGAAACGTTCTGGTCATAAATGAACCGCCCGTTATCCAAAACAATTATAACGGTCATTTTTACAAAATGCCGGTGGATTCGGTTTTTTACGATCGCCTGGGACGGATTGCCCGCATTAAAAAATTTGTGCAGTTTTACAAGGTGGTGAACAACAACCAACGCGGAGAACCATTGTTTATTAACGCTGTACTGGTGAAACAGTTTGAATATGGCCCTGGCAAAGAGTTGCTGAAATACCAGGAGGTTAGATATTGTGAACGTTGGCGGGCATACGATGCCAACAAGGTATGCAGTATTTTAAATTACACCTTTGACAGACAGGGAAATACCTGGCAGCTGGAACGCCGGAACGACCCGGCTAATCAGTATTCCGACGGCAATTATACTTTTGTATACGATGACAACGATAACCTTACCCGTGTGTCTTTCACCAATATGGCAAAAACGGAAGGCTGGAACCGGGTTATTGAAATGAACCAGCAGGGCAATGTGCATTGCTACATCGATAAGGTAAACGATGTTGTCCGGCAGTCGACCTGTTTTATATACAATGATCCCCAATCGAGGTTCCCGGTGGAAACCATTATCACCACCTTCGAAAAAGATGGTATCAGCTATATCCAGCGTAACAACACTACTGGTAAAATGCGTACCCGCGACCGGCTGACGCTGGAATGGGGACTTTGGAAATGATAAACGGCTGTTAGCTATTAGCTATTAGCCGTTAGCTATTAGCCGTAGGCCTTTAGCCAAAAGCCAAAAGCCAAAAGCTAATGGCCAATGGCCAATGGCGTATTATCCGACAAACTCATTCCCAACCTTGCGGGCACGTTCGGGCTTGTCGAGGTTGATGCCGGCTGCCAGTCCGATTTCCACCAGCAGATTCCAACCGGCACATAAAAATACATACGGATTCATTTCACCGGCGGCAGGCACTTTAATGGTGGGGAAAGGGGTATCGCGGTCGGCAATGGCTACGATGGTTAGTCCGACTCCCTTTACCAACACTTCCTGGAACTTTTCGATTTCTTCTTCAATGGGGTCCACCACAAAAACGACATCTGACTTGTCCATTACCTCTTCAATGCCATGGGCAGCATAGGTGCCTTCGAGGAAATCAGATTTCCGGCGTGTAATTTCATTGGTTTTCAGCGTCAGTTCTTCTGCTACACCATCGTTGTACCCGGCGAAATAAATGGTCTGGGCCTTTTTAACCAGGTCAATGATGTCTTTGCTGATATTCAGGGTCAATGCCTGCTCAATTTGTGCGGGCAATTTTGCCAGTTCGGCGCTTTTATCAATTCCCCTTATGTTCCAAAGAATCGACTCGTAAAAAAGCGCTTGTTCGATAACGCTTTTGGTGGCGGCAACAGCCTGTTCCCAACCGCAATTTAGCACAAAAGTTTCAGTGCATTCTTTTTCGAGCAGGGTATCCTTATTGGCCGTGAGTGCAAAACGTTTTACGTTGCCCATGGCAGCAAGCTTTTTGGCCAGTACCACTATTTCTTTTGTCCTGCCTGAGTTGGAAGCACAAAAAACGGCAAATTTGGCAAGGTCGTACTGGGCTGACTGCCGCGAACCATCTGTAAAGATAGATAAATCCATACCCCAGGTAAGGGCTTTGCGAATGGCATTTTTTGCAGGCATAATTCGACTTGAACCTTCGCCGGTAAGCAATAGTCTTCCGGAAGCCTTTATTTTACCGGCAATATCGCGGGTACGTCCGGGGTTGAATTTTTTTACCACTTCGATGGTTTGCATCATTTCCTGCACCAACGCATATTTGGCGTAATCGGGGTTTGTTAAGTTCATGGTGTTTAAGTTTTTGTGTTTGTGGTTAGTATTAGAAATTTCTTTGTTTATTGATGAAAGTAACTATGTAATGCTGTTACACGCGTTTCATAGCTTTAGCGATAAAGGCCTTATATTCGTCCGTTTCTTTACGCACCTGAATGATGAAGGAATTGTCTTCCACTGTTCCGATGGCCGCTTTCATCTCTTCGTTATTCCTGAAGGTGGCTATGCGGAACGGGTTGTCGTAGTCTTTCCGTCGCGACTGATATACCTGGTCACAGACATATTCCTGTATTCCGATGGCTTTCTTCAACGCTTTCTTCCACAGGCTTTCGGTAATTTCATCCACCTCCAACAGGTCATGCAGCGTGGCGAGGGCATGTTCCACTTTATCGGTTGTGTATTTCTTCCATAGTTTGTCATACCTTTTGTGAATGTCTTCCCAGTTGTTCGTTTTGCCTGATCCTATGTCGCTGCGAAGCTTGTCGAGATCAGCCTGGAGCATAATCTGTCCGCCCAGGTTTGCCCATTCGGTTTTTCGCCGACCCTTCATATCATTGAGCAGGGTCGACAATGTGGCAGAAGGGTTGGCGCGAAGGTAATTCAGCAGGTTGGTCATGGCATAATGGAACAACATATCCTTATAAGCATGATAAGATTCCAGGGCTTTTACAATGACCGTTTTTCGCTTTTTGTTTTCCATATTTTCGCCCAGCACTTCCAGTCCGGTTACCGGCTCACCTCCCTTATCAAGTAGTTCCCTGCCCAAGCGGGCAAGTTCCTGATCGCCGGGAATGGGTTTACGCTGCATTTTCAGCATGGCTTTGGCTGTCCATATTTCAAGCAGGCGGATTGCTGTAAACACTTCTTCCATGGTATCGGGGGCGAATGCGTCAAATTCAATATGCTGTATTTTGGTGACGCGTTTATCGCGGTTATGGAATTTCCAGGTATTGCGTGCCAGGGCGTACATATTATAACGCCACCAGTAGGCAGGCAATACTTCGAGCTGGTCTTTTGAGGTGTTGTTGTTCAGTAGTGAAAAGGGAAGCGGTATATTCAGTTCGGCCGGGTAGTCGGCTTTGGAAAGAAGTATAAACGAGGCAAAACGACAGGAGTGCTTGACGCTGGTGCACAATCCGGGCCAGAAGCCTCGTCCGGCCTGAATTTCGTTATCGTTGGCCCGACTGTTGTGATTTGATCCGATGGTTGCCCCGGCGGCCATGTTACTTTGGCCCATTACCACAGAGGCAATCAGGAAGGAATTGTTATGATGCTGCTCATGTGCCGGGAATATCAGGTTATTGAGTACCTCACAGCACGATATGGTAGAATTGTCGCCCAAAAACGAATTAACCAGTCTTGCACCGTATTTAAGGTTGGAGTTATTGCCCAAAATAAACCTGACAGCTTTGCATCCATAAAAAATGTGGCAGCCATAGCCGATAATGCCGTTCACCAGTTCAACACCTTCACCAATTTGGGTAGGTTCTTCAACTGATGAATTGATGGTAAGATTTTTAAGTTTATTGGCGCCTTTTATATAGCATTTGGCGCCTATTTTAACGTCCTTCAGAATCAACGAGTTTTTAATAACACACTGATCGCCTGTGGTGCCATAGTAACCCCTGCGATGGTCAAATGCTTGTTGGGTAATTTTCTCCAGTTGTTTTTGCAGGGCAAGGTCGTCGCGATATTTTGCCCACAGGTAAGCATCGGCCGTGATCATACCATCGAAAGGCATTACTTTCCGGGCGCCGGTTTCATTCATCAGATCAATCCAGGTTCGTACATTTTCGGGTTCGCCATCTTTGATGATTCCATTGCCGAATTTGGCATGGTTGGTGGTATTCATTTCCTGGACGTTAAAAAGGATGTTGCGGTCACCGATAATGAAATGCGACAGGTAATGCACTTCATGAATGGCCACATCATCGCCTATATCACTTGAAATGATCAGGCTGTTGGTGATGCCGGTGGGCACAATCAGGTCGTGATGCTGAATGAAAATATTCCGGAGACGACCGATTCTGACCAAACCAAAAAACCTTGAGTTTTTAATCTGGTTGGGATCGAATTCATCGGTTACCAGAATATTGTCCCAGCCATCGGAGGTATTGTCGTTTTTTACCAGTTGTTCCACTTCGTCGGAACGCAAGTGTCGCCAGCCTTTTTTAGGTTTGACCGTTTGCAGGTTTCTTAGGTAGTACTCGTCTTTGCCCTTGGGCAAAAAGGGTTTGGGGATGAAGTCTCTCCCCATTTTGTCGGGATAAACAATCAGTACCTGGTCCATTCTGAAATCATTTATAGGGTAATTAATATGAGTGTTTGTGCTGCTAAAATGCGTAAAAACATAGTCAGGGGATAAACAGTGGCATAGGCGGTCGATTGTGCATGTCCCGGAGCCAGTCCATTGGCAAATTCCAGCGCAGGCGGATCAGTCATTGCTCCCGATATGATACCGCAAATCTTCAGGTAATTGTAGTTGCGCAGACGGGCAATGATACCGGCGATGAGAATGGGGATCATGGTGATGGCAGCGCCGTAAATCATCCAGACATA
>JAFGVG010000304.1 GCA_016938095.1 Bacteroidales bacterium | reverse complement strand
GGATCTTCCGGATGCATATTAATATCCACATAGGGTGCCGAGGCGGCAAAATCGACAAAACACAACCCCTGGTGTTTATGCATAATGGCCGCCAATTGATGGTATGGGGTGATGATACCGGTGACATTGGAGCAGGCTGTGAATGCGCCTATTTTAAATTTCCGGTTGCTGTATTCCCCAAGGGCTTTATCAAGTGCGCCGGGATCAACCAACAGCGTTTCCGAGGGCGGTATCATCACCACATCGGCCATGGTTTCGTACCACGACATCTGATTGGAATGATGCTCCATGTGGGTAATAAAAACAACGGGGCGTTCGCTTATTTCAACACATTCGTTCCGGATGCGTTTGTTACCGGTGCGAAGGCTCAGAATGCGCTGTAATTTGTTCACTACATTGGTCATGCCCGATCCTGCCGTGATGATCACATCGTTTGGGCCGGCATTGACATGTTTTTTGATATGATCGTGTGCGTATTTATAGCAACGGGTCATCCTGCTTCCGGCCTCACTGGTTTCGGTATGGGTATTGGCAACATAGGGTCCGAAAACACAGGCCATTTTATCTTCGATAGACTTATAAAGCCGGCCACTTGCCACCCAGTCGAAATACCTCAGCTTTTTCCGCCCATATGGGGTCAGGTAGCGGGTATCCGCTCCGACAACCTGCTCGCGGAAAATCTTAAAATACTGTTCAAGATCAGGCATATACAATAATTTGTCGGCTAAAAATAACACTCTTTTTTCAATAATTCCCTGACGATTGACCGGATTGACGGTTTGTTACTGCAACAATCAGCTTTTTTTGGGCTTTTATTTTAAAAACATCAAAAGATCATTAAATTTGCGCCTCCATTCCAGCGGGATGGTTTTATCATATGGTGGTCGTAGCTCAGTTGGTTAGAGCGCCAGATTGTGGCTCTGGAGGTCGCCGGTTCGAACCCGGTCTTCCACCCGAATGCCTGAAGCAATTCAGGCATTTTTTTTGCAGCCCCGTCAGGGTTGTCCATATGATGAGATTATACTATTGCTATAATAATAACACCCCTTCGGGGTTTCGGTATGTAATGGAAATCTATCATTGCTATAATAATGCCACCCCTTCGGGGTTATCATGGATTGAACGACTGTTTTTTTAAATACAGCCAGCCCTGTTGATATTGCAGATGATATAGTTATTCTTCTATTTCTTCATTCCTTCATTCTTTCATTTCTTCATTCCTTCATTTCTTCATTCCTTCATTCCTTCATTTCTTCCTTGTTCATTTCTCATTCTTTCATTTTTTAACGATATTTGAATAAGCATTGGCCATTGCAATCATGAAATATCAAACCCATTTATAATGAAATCTTTACATCTTACCGAAAAAATTGTGTTAACCCTCTTGTTCCTTGCAGCGGTTGTATCCTGTGCCATAAACCCGGTAACCGGTAAAAAGCAGATCATGTTCATGACTGAGGCCCAGGAAGTGGAACTTGGTGCTCAATACGACCCGCAGGTGGTGGCGACTTTTGGTGAATATAAAAATGATCAGTTACTGAACTTTCTGCAGACAAAAACCACCGAAATGGGCAAAATTTCACACCGGCCCAATATCCAGTACCACATAAAAATACTCGACTCACCGGTGGTAAATGCCTTTGCCGTTCCCGGCGGTTACATTTACCTCACCCGCGGCATACTTGCGCAGCTGAATAACGAAGCTGAACTGATTGGCGTTATCGGACACGAGATGGGGCATATCACTGCCCGGCACTCTGCAAGCCAGCAAAGCAAGCAGCAAATAGGTCAACTTTTGCTGGTAGGCGGAATGATCGCCTCTGAAAAATTTGCATCGTACGCCGAATATGCCATGCAGGGTATGCAACTGCTGTTTCTCAAATTCAGTCGTGATAACGAACGCGAAGCCGACCGCCTGGGCGTTACCTACTCATCGCTGATTGGTTACGATGCCAGTAAAATGGCCGATTTTTTTGACGTGCTTTCCAAAATGAGCATGGCCGAAGGGGAAGGCGGTGTCCCCACGTTTCTTTCGACGCATCCCGATCCGGGCGACCGATACAATTCCGTAAAACAACAAGCCAAAGCATGGCAGGACAGTCTGAAACTGCCATCTTGGAAAGTCAATGCCGAAAGTTACCTGCAAATGGTAAACGGAATTATTTACGGCGAAGACCCACGTCAGGGCTTTGTTGAAGGAAATACTTTCTTTCATCCCGAACTTAAATTTAAATTCCCCATCCCCACCGGCTGGCAACTGGAAAACCAGCCTGCCCAGGTAAATATGGCACCGGCCGATGGCAAAGCCCTGATGGTATTTACCATGACCTCCGGAAATTCTCTCGAAGAAGCTGCCCGAACAACCCTCGAACAACTTGGGCTCACAGCAGTGCAAAGCACCAATACCACTGTCAACGGCTTACAGGCTGTAAGAGCTCTCTCCAACCAGGTAACCCAGGATCAGACTACCGGGCAGCAGTCGACCAACAAGGTGATGTCATACTTTATCAACCTCGACAACCGTTTCTTTGTATTTCATGGTGTTACTGCTGAAGCTGATTATGCCACCTACGCTGATGCTTTTAAAAGCGCCATGGTTAATTTTTCGAAACTTACCGATCCTTCGAAGTTAAACAGGAAACCCGATAAGTTAATGATTAAAAAAGTACAACGTACCGGAACCCTTGCTGATGCTTTTACCTATTACGGCGTGAAAAAAGACCGAATGCAGGAAGTGGCCCTGCTGAATCATCTCGAACTAACTGACAAGGTGCAGGCTGGCAAGCTCATCAAAGTGATCGGACAATAATATGAAATTCAAAAATATCAGGGCTTATCTGATAACTGCCGGCGTGGTATTGCTGGGCATCATCCTGCTGCTGAACAAAGCCCTCATGGCAGGACTTATCATTCTTGGCATTGGAGGCATCATTTTTTCCATGTGGGAATTTTTCCTGAAAGAGAAAGAAAAACAGCTTGACGAGCTCATCCGTGAAATGAAACGTATCCAAACCGAAAACAATACATTGAAGCAGGATTTGGATGAGCTTTCCAAGCGCAGGCTTAACATAACCGAGGTAAATGAGATCCTTGAACTGGGTCTCATTGAAGTCGACACCAGTTTTAAGCGAACAGTCAACCGCACTCTTGAAATCGAACGGAAGCAGGTTCAGTTCATTGGCGTATTGCATGTTGATTTTATTGCAAAATACGGCATCGATTTCAAAAAGCTGAAGTACCGGATCGACGAAGAAAAGCAGGAAATAAGCATTGCCAATGCCATTCCGCAGTTTTTATCGTTTTCCAAAAGGAATTGTGTATGGGAAATAGCTGAAATTCTCGAATACAATGAGCCCTTTTTTGGCGGAACCCATTGGAAGACCAATCCGAAACTCGACAAACTGGCCAATCAACTCAAGGAAGAAATAAGGGTTAAAACCGAACGTGAAACAGAGAACGGTCCCAAAGAACTGGAATGGATAAACCGGCCTCTGCAGAAACATGTGGGAACGGCCCTGGAACTTATATTGGGTAACAGGGGTTATAAAATACGGATCACGGAACTCGACAGCGGCGATTACAAACCCATTCAGGAATATAACGCTAAAGCCATTCCGGACAGTTAGCTTCAGCTTTGCTTGAAGTACGATGCCAAAATAGCAAATAACAAATCCTGCTGAATGGGCTTAGAGATATATTCATCAAAGCCCTCACGTTTCAGTTTAACTACTTCATCGGCCAGCGCATAAGCGGTTTGAGCTATCACCGGCATGGTAAAGTTCAGCTTCCTCAAAGCATGTAAAGCCTCTATACCATCCATTTCGGGCATCTTAATGTCCATAAGAATCAACCGGATGTCCTTTTCACGGTTCAATATATCAAGCACCTGCCGGCCCGTTTCGGCGTGGTAAACAATGGCTTTTGTTTTACGCAGTAACCTCTCGATGTAATTGAAATTTGCGGCATCATCTTCTGCTACCACTATTTTAACACCGGAAAGGTCTATGCCATTAAACTCTTTCTGTCTGGAAGAGACCTGGATTAAAGATGCATTACTTCTGATAAGGGGTATGGTAAAGTAGAAAACTGAGCCTTCGCCAACTTTTGAGGTAAGATGCATGGAGCCACCCATTAGATTAACCAGTTGGTTTGAAATAGCCAGTCCCAATCCGGTTCCCCTGTGCAGCCTTTCCTTATCCTCCTCAACCTTGCGGAATCGTTCAAATACCATTTGCTGATTCTCCTCCCTGATGCCTATTCCGGTATCTCTGACATAAAACTCGAGCATCTCGGCATCGGGAAGCTTTCGGCAGCCTAATTCAATATAACCTTCGCGGGTAAACTTAACCGCGTTGTTGAGCAGGTTCGACAGCACCTGGTTTAAGCGAACGCTATCCGTCACAATGGTTATATCCCTGATGTCATTGTCAATGCTAAGCTTAAAGGCCATATCCTTATTTAACCCTATATCGTCGCGTTTCAGCAACATATCAAAAACAACTACCTGATCGCTCAGCAAAGCATCGAGTGACACTTCGTGCAGGTCGAGTTCCAATTGCCCTGCTTCGATCTTTGAAATATCAAGGATATCGTTGATTAGCTCGAGCAGTGTTCCGGAACTGCCCTGTACTATGCGGTTGTACTCGGCGCGCTCCTCATCGGTAATGTCCTTTTCACCGAGCAATGACGAAAACCCGAGAATAGCGTTGAGAGGTGTTCTTATTTCGTGAGACAGATTGGCCAGGAACGACGATTTAAGCCGGTCCGACTCTTCGGCTTTTTCCTTGGCCAGCAATAATTCGTGCGTTCGTTCTTCGACAAGCGATTCGAGCTGGTTCCTGTGCTTTTCGAGCTCCTCATGCTGTTCCAAAATCTGCTGTTTTTGCTCAACAAGCATATGATTATTGTTTTCCAGTTCATCGCGTTGCGACATCAGTTCTTCATTCTGGGAATTAATCTCCTCCTGCTTCTCCTCGAGTTTAACAGC
>JAFGVG010000303.1 GCA_016938095.1 Bacteroidales bacterium | reverse complement strand
TCACCCAGCTCTATGTGATATCGTGTATAGGCGGGGTTATTGAGGACTATTCCATGTTCACAGGCCAGGTACTTGTTAACCGATTCCAGTGTTTTGGCTGCCCGGCCGTCTTCGAGACCAATGCCGGCCATGATGCAGAATCCCTGCGGTTCGATAAATATCTTGCCTTCCTCGCAGGTATGGCTGCCCACTTTTTTGCCAAAGAAATCATATGCGCGCAGGAACCACTCGCCATCCCAACCGTGGCGGTCAACAGCCTCAATCATTTCGGCCACAAGTTTTTCGGCTCGTTTGGCTTCATCAGTCTTGTTGACCTTGTTGCATATTTCGGCATATTCCTTGCCGTATTTCACAAACATACCGGCAATGAAAACCGATTCAGCCACACCGCCGCTTTTATTTTCGGTAATCTGGAACGATTCATCGGGGTTGTTGGAAAAACAATTAAGATTGAGACAGTCATTCCAGTCGGCACGGCCGATAAGTGGCAGTTTGTGAGGCCCCATGTTATTGATCACATGGTCGAACGATCGTTTCAGGTGCTCGAAAAGGCTGGCTTTGTTGTTTTCATCATTGTCGAATGGAACCGACTCGTTGAGAATAGTCAGGTCACCTGTTTCGCGAATATAGGCCGAAACGGCAGCAATGAGCCAAAGCGGATCGTCGTTGAAATTACCGCCGATATCGCTGTTTCCGCGCTTTGTGAGCGGCTGATATTGGTGGTAGGCGCCACCGTCTTCAAACTGAGTGGAAGCAATATCAATAATCCTTTGTTTTGCAAGGTGCGGCATGATATGTACAAATCCAAGCAGGTCCTGGTTGGAATCGCGGAAACCCATTCCCCTGCCGATGCCCGATTCGAAATATGATGCACTGCGTGAGAAGAAATAGGTAATGATGCATTGGTACTGATTCCAGATATTAACCACCCGGTTGAATTTTTCATCGGGCGTTACTGTCTGGTATCCGCTGACAAGCTTATTCCATTTTTCATGCAGCTTGGCCAGTGAAGCCTCGGCTTTTTCGGGTGTGTCAAACCTGGCAATGATTTCTTTGGCAGGTGCCTTGTTGATTACCTGATTGCTTACAAATTTATCCTTATCGGGAACTTCGACATATCCCAGTACAAATACAAATTGCTTTTGTTCACCCGGATTAAGGGATACTTCAAAGAAATGGGAAGCAATCGGGCTCCAGCCATGCGCTTCGGAATTATAAGCTGTCTGGTTCATCACGGCAACCGGTGCCTCAAGTCCGTTATACAAGCCCAGAAAAGTTTCCCTGTCGGTATCGTATCCTTTAAGCGCTGTATTCACATGGTAAAAGGCATAATGATTCCGACGTTCCCTGAATTCGGTTTTATGGTAGAGGGTACTGCCCTCAATTTCCACCTGGCCGGTGGAGAAATTGCGCTGAAAATTGGTATTATCTTCCAGAGCATTCCACAAACACCACTCTACAAACGAATGGATTTTCAAAGTTTTGGGTTTATCTGAAAGGTTCTCAAGCTTCATGAGCTGAATTTCAGCGTGTGCTTCGTCGGGTACAAAACAGGTAACCGCTGCCCTCACCTGGTTTTTTTCGCCTAAAAAACGCGAATATCCAAGTCCGTGCCTACATTCGTACTTATCGAGAGGGGTTTTTGCCGGTTTCCACGAGGGAGACCACAACACCTCGCCATCCCTGATGTAAAAGTACTTGCCGTTTGAATCAAGCGGTATATTGTTGTAACGATACCGGGTAATACGTCTTAACCGGGCATCGCGATAAAAGCTATATCCACCGGAAGTATTTGAAAGGATGGAGAAAAAATCACCGTTTCCCAGGTAGTTGATCCAGGGATAAGGGGTTTGGGGAGTAGTGATTACGTACTCCTTGTTTTTATCATCAAAAAAACCAAATTTCATATGATCAGCTTTAATATTTATTAATCTTTCAGTTTATTCCACCAGGTGAATTTCAGGATAACCGAAGTCACCGCAATGATGGCAACAGCGACAAAGAAAGCTTTCCATTCGCGGATAATCAGCAATACCGGGAAAGCCACCAGTGAAGTCTGCCAAACAATACCCACGCCTACATTAAACATGTCGCGTTTAAAATCCTTGTTGGCTTCGAAGGTTGGATCTTCGGCCACAACCAATTTATGAACCGGTTTCCAGAATCCCCAGGGCCTGACTTGCTTATAGAACTTTTTGAGCGTTTCGTCGCTTTCAGGAGCAGTAAGTAAGGTACCTGCCACGCAACCGATGATGGAGATCAGGAAGATAATCGGGAAAGCATTCATATTGAAATTGTGGGTAAGCGGGAACATACTTAAACCGGAGTGGCTGAAAAAAGGCAGTATGAGTGAAGCAGCAAGGCCCGAGACCATTCCCCAGAAGTAACCGAATCCGTTAAAACGCCACCAATACCATTTCAACACGTTGGAAGCGGTGTAGCCCCCCCATAGCGCTGAGGTAATCCACAGCACCACATCGTTAATAGAGGTAATCATAAAACCAATAGAAACCCCAATGACCACAATACCCAACGATGAAATATAACTTAACCTGACGTATTTTTTATCGCTGGCATGCGGATTGATGAAACGTTTGTAAATATCATTCACTATATAAGCAGGGGCCGCATTAACTGTAGCTGCAAAATTGCTCATAAAAGCCGCCAGCAAACCGGCCATGAGAAAACCGAGAAGGCCTACCGGAACGTAGGTAGCAAGTACCTGAGGCAAAATACTTTCAAAATCGGGTTCGGTTAATGAAGCTGTATAAAGCTTATCGAAATGCACCAGCGCAAGAATGGTAAGTCCAGCTACCATAAAGTAACGCGAAGGGTTCAGCACTACGCTAACGAGGGAACTCATTTTGGCGGCCTCACTTGGCGTACGGGTTGACAATACCCGTTGCATATCATAATTGGGAGCCGGGCCGGCAGCAGATATGAATATACCTTTGAATAAAACCATTACAAAAAACAGCCCAAACATCTCATACCCATCGTTGGCAACCCAGTCGTTAAATGCATTGAGCTTTGTTGAAGCCCCTTCTCCCAGGTTGGTCCAGTCGAGCCCTATCCGTGCCCCAAAACCTATTTCCTTCCAGCCATCGGGAATAACTGCATTAAGCATTTCAGGTGAAACCTGGTTAATGGCAATTATGCCAATAGCAACCGCCGCAATGGTAAGAATGGCATATTGTATCACTTCGGTGATTACCACGCTGAACATCCCGCCTTTCACTACGTAAAATGTAGTAATGGCCATGAGAATAAGTGCATAGAGGTTCTCATTGATTTGTGGATGTTTGGCAAGGGTTTCAACACTGGTGATCAACGGAGGTAAAAAAGCAGTGGTAAATTTTCCAATGCCCTTGAAACCATATGACAGAAAGCCAATAACACTGACAAGCGCAAAGATAACTACAACAATATGAGACCATTTAGCTCCGGTTCCATCACCAAAACGGGTTTTGATCCATTCGGCACCTGTCATTACATTCGACCTGCGTAGCCAGGGTGACAGGTAGACCATCAGGAATATCTGGTTGAATACAGGCCAAACCCATGGTATCCAGACACTTTTCATACCATAAACCGACAGCCAGTATACCAGCAACATGGTACCGGCAATATCAAACATACCGGAAGCATTTGAAACACCCAGGAAATACCAGGGCAAACTGTTGCCTCCCAGAAAATAGGACTGGATGTTCTTTGATGCCCTTTTCGAAACCCAATAACCTATAAAGATGGTGGTTATCAGGTACAGGATAATGATACCCAGATCAATGTAATGGAGATTCATAAGGTTGTTTTTTGCGTTAGGATTAGTACTGTATTATGTAAGGTAACCATATTTTTCTTTCCGGGTACGTTCGTATACATCCCTGCTGAAAATGTATAAATTGGCCGGTTTATGCTTTACATCTTTCTGTTTTTCGTTAAGCGGAATAATGTATTTCAGCTGTGCCAGCTTTTTTCTGAAATTACGGGGGTCAAGCGTGGTGTTCATAATGGCCTCGTACAGACGCTGCAACTGCGAAAGCGTAAACTTATCCGACAATAGTTCAAAGCCAACCGGTTCATGCCTGAGTTTCAACTGCAAAAATTCCAATGCCTTATTGAT
>JAFGVG010000041.1 GCA_016938095.1 Bacteroidales bacterium | reverse complement strand
TTTTTATCAGTAGAACCAATAAAGACTTGATGAATTCCCGCGGCGATGGGCAGGTATCTCAGATTCATATTAACCGGAGGATTGTTGGTAAGCCTGGTGTTGTTCACCCGGTTTATATCGGCGGATAAAATAGAGGAAAAGTCATTACGGCTCACCGACCGGAATGTGGATCCCGGTTTTCTGAATGCACCCCTTGCCTGGGTTGATTCGGTGCTGAACACCCTTACGCTGGAAGAACGCATTGCCCAACTGGTAATGGTGGCCGCCTATTCCAACGATAACCGCCGGAATGAAACCGAAGTCACCAAACTGATCAGGGACCACAACATCGGGGGCCTGGTGTTTTTTCAGGGCACGCCTTATCGTCAGGCCCAACTTACCAATTTATACCAGTCGTTTGCCAAAACCCCGCTTATCATTGCCATGGATGCCGAAACCGGTCCTGGCATGCGACTCGACAGTACCATACGCTATCCGAGCCAGATGATGCTGGGCGCCATTGAGGACGACCGCCTTATTTTTGATATGGGCGGGCAAATTGCCCGTCAGCTGAAACGGCTGGGCGTGCACATCAACTTTGCCCCGGTGGTGGACATCAACAATAACCCGTTTAACCCGGTTATTAACAGCAGGTCGTTTGGCGAAGATCTTATTGCCGTTACACGCAAATCGCTTTTTTACATGATAGGGCTCGAGAACAGCGGAATCATGGCCGTTGCCAAGCATTTTCCGGGACATGGCGATACCGAAGCCGATTCACATAAGGAATTACCGGTTATTTACCATTCGCGTCAGCGACTCGACAGCCTTGAACTGTTTCCTTTCAGGGAATTGATCTATAACGGGCTGTCGGGTATCATGACAGCCCACCTGCAAATTCCGGCCCTCGATCCACGCGAAGCATTACCCTCGTCACTTTCGGAGCTTGTTATCGACTCCCTGCTCCGGAAAGAAATGGGTTTTAAAGGGCTTATTTTTACCGACGCCCTGGGCATGAAAGGGGTAGCCAGTCACTATAAGCCGGTTGAAGCAGCCGAACTGGCTTTGCTGGCCGGAAACGATGTATTGCTCATGCCCGACAAGGTGCCGGAGGTGATCATCAACCTGGCCCGCAAGGTAAGGCGCGGCGAAATCAGCGAATCCATGATTAACCAGCGTTGCCGGCGAATACTGGCTGCCAAGTACTGGGCCGGATTGCATCATTATCAGCCTGTTGATCTGCATAATATTACGGCCGACCTTAACCAGCCGGCGTATGAAATGTTGCAGCGAAAACTCGTTGAATCGTCCCTTACCCTGCTTCAGAACCGCAGCAGCATTGTTCCTTTAAGCCACCTCGACACACTCCGGATAGCCTGTGTTTCCTTTACCGATAATGCCGACAGTGCTTTTCAACAGGCACTGTCGCTTTATATGCCGGTTACCTGTTTTCGGTACAACAGCACCGGTGATATCAGCACCGACAGTGTCCTCAACCAGCTCCACAGTTTTAACCTCATCATCGCCGGGCTACATGCCAGCAGCATCAGCCCTTCGAAACAATACGGCATTGGCAACCAGGCGCTGGCTCTTATTGACACCCTGTCGGCCCAAAAGCAGGTCATACTCAACCTGTTTGCCAATCCCTACCTGTTGAGCCGGATGCATAAACTTAACAGGGTAAGGGCCTTATTAATATCCTACGAGAACACGCCACTGGTGCAGCAGCTTTCGGCGCAGGCACTGTTTGGTGCCATTGGCGCAGGTGGCACCTTGCCGGTGACATCCATGCAATGGCCTGCACTAAAGGCAGGAATTAAAGCAGCGGCCTCAGGCCGGCTTAAGTTTACCATTCCTTTTGAGGCCAATATGAGTGCGGATACGCTCATGATGATCGATGATATTATCAATAAAGCCATAGCAGAAGAAGCCTTTCCCGGATGCCAGGTGCTGGTGGCCCGCCATGGTAAGGTGGTGCTGCATAAAACCTACGGAACCCAGGTGTATAAAGGTAAAAGAACGGTAAAACCAGGCGATCTTTACGACCTGGCTTCGGTAACCAAGGTGGCTGCAACCACGCAGGCGCTGATGCACCTGGTTGATGAAGAATGCATCGACATCAACCAGAAATTGTCGGCCTACCTGCCTTACCTCGAACAAAGCAATAAAAAAGACCTGGTCATTAAGGACATTTTGCTGCATCAGTCGGGTTTACTCCCCTTTATCCAGTTTTATTTTACCACCCAGGAACCTGTTTTTCGCAACCATAAGCTCATCACACCCACCATGTCCAATACCAACCCCATAAGGATTGGCCCCGTGCAATATCTGAACCGTTACACACGTTTCAGGGAGGATATTATTTCGCGCACCCGTTCGGCACAATTTCCTTACCAGGTGACCGACAACATGTATATTACGCGTACCTGGACCGACACCCTGTACCAGGGCATTGCCGCGTCGAAGCTGAATGCAAGGGAGTATGTATACAGCGATCTGGGCTTCATCCTATTCAAACAGCTGGTGGACAGTATAACACAGGTTCCTTTCGACTACTACCTCGATTCGGTTTTTTACCATCGTTTGGGGGCAGGCAGTTTATGCTTCAATCCGTTGCGGTATTTCCCGCGCGATAACATTGCGCCCACCGAGGACGATCAGCTTTTCCGCAAGCAGTTGGTGCAAGGTTATGTACACGATCCCCGCGCAGCCATGTTTGGCGGTATCACAGGTCATGCCGGATTGTTTGGCAATGCGCTGGACCTGGCCAAGCTTTTCCAGATGATGCTGAATAAAGGCGTTTACGGCGGTGAAAGGTACATCAGCGAGGAGACCATTGAATTGTTTACCAAAGAACCGCAGGGTATCAATGGTAGCCGCAGGGGACTGGGGTTCGACAAGCCTGAACGCGACAGGACAAAAGTGAGTCCGGTTTGCCCGGATGCCTCTCCCGCAAGTTATGGACACACAGGCTTTACCGGTACCATGGTATGGGTAGATCCCGAGTACGATCTGGTATATATATTTCTTTCGAACCGCGTATACCCCGATGCAGCCAATAACAAGTTAATGGAGATGAACGTTCGCACCGACGTGCAGCAGGTGATTTACAATGCCATACTGGATAGGAAGAAATAGCCGTTGGCTTTTGGCTATTGGCTATTGGCGGTAGGCAGCAGTTTTATAACTTAACCGAATGGAAAAATTCTTTCAGCAATTTATTATTTCTATAGCGAACATCTGTTATGACTTCCAATCTTAAAAAACAAGATTTATAAGGGAATAATATTGAAACAGAATAATCTTCTCCATCACTTATCTGGTTGTAAATAACCGTTTTTGTAATAATTGACCTATATCCCTTATACTTACTGGATCTTGACTTTAGTTTCCGAACATTCGGATTTTGTTTTTGATATGCATTGAGTGCATTGACAAGTATTTTTAGTTTTTCAACATCATTTAATTGGGAAATGTTATTTGCCAGTAATGACAGGTCACTTTTGACAATGCTAAATGAATATTTGAAATTTTTGTCGTATGCTGCTGCTGGAAAACAATGGTACTCCACTACCTGGAATGCTGCTGATCCATACTCTTCCTTACCTGGCACTTCAGGGAATAGTACATTAATCTTCAGGTCAGATAATGCATAATATTTCCCGGTTTGTTTTAAACTGACCTCATCTTTTGAGTTACATGACAAAGTAAAGATTAATAAGCAAGTTGATAGTAGCAAAGCAGGTTTCATATGTTCTTTTAATAATTGTTGACTAACGGTGGCCTTGGGGATATGAACCTATGTGGATATTGTATCGATAAATTACACCACATAAACTCAATCCCACGCTCTTTCCTTTCGTTTTTTTCTTCTTATATATTCAGGTATACTATCCAGATGACTGAAATCGTAATCAGCAATATTGGCGGGTAAGTCTATTCGATTGTGCTTAGTATTTTTGTTGATTCAATACAAATTTGATTCCTTTTGTCAAAGCGGCAGGAAACATAGATAAATGTGTTTCATTTTCAATAATTTCTGTTTCATAAACCAGATTTTCATATTTCCTTTTTGATATCAGATTGTTAAATTCTTTCCATGGTTCTGTAATTGTTTTATCATCAAGATTTCCAATAGAGGTGAAAACTATTGCATTCAATGTTTTATTAGTTTCTGCATAATTTTCTTCTTTTTTGAATATAGCCCTATCATTCCATTGTAAAGCAGGTCCGGCAATAATGTAATTTTTAAATAATTCAGTTTTAGAAAATAATATTTCTGTACTTATTAAACCGCCAAAGGATAAACCCACAATTGTCCGGTTTGGACTACTTAATTTGTGTTTTTTTTCAAGATATGGAAACAATTCATTTTCAATAAATCTAATAAAACGATCACCGCCACCTGCAAATTCCCATTTTCCCCAAATCTCAGTCTTATCCTGACATGTCGTAAAATCTCTTGAACGCTTCTGCCACCAATCAGCTTGCGTTTTACCATAAGAAATACCAACAATAGCAACATCGGGAATTTCATTACCCCATTTAAGCCATCTGACGATGTCATAAGTCATAGCAAATGACATGTCTGCATCCAATACAAATATTATTGGTATTGAATCTATAGGTTTGGAAACATTTTCCGGAATATAGCATTCTATTAAGTATTTATCATTGACAATCTTAGATTCAAACCACGAAACAGATGTTTGTGCTAAACAAACGTTATTGTTTTGACATTGTCCATCGGTTATTAAAACTGAGAAAAGTCCCAAGGTTAGTAATAAATGTTTCATGTCTCTTTGTTTTAAACATTAAGCAAAACGTTGCAAGCTCTGATTAAGTCAGATAAAATACAAAATTTTCATATATTTTGGGCAACAACGAGTGTGATTCTTTTCCATATTTTAATGAACCCTGCCTGCCGTCCAGGCAGGTCAGCTTAATCTGCGTTTACCTGCCTTCGCTAAAGCTTTGGCAGGCGAGTCTGCGAGAAAGGATTTAGGAGAAAAATATGCAGGAATGTTCTGTGAGTATTGTTTAGTTGAATCGAAGTCACAGACTTAGCTGGGAGGCTCTACTCGTCAGCCTTTCTGGCGGGGCAGTTTATTTGATTTTAAACCTTTTTTATTGCTTATCCTAGTACAGTTACCCATAAGGGAACAAAAACTGCTACCAGAACTGCAATTGTCATTTGCCAATAATAATTGGTCACAAATAATCCACTCAATAAAAGCAGTGCATCGTCTGTATTTGAATCAATCTGCCCCTTTGATGATGAACCTGTATATTGTATGTTAATCCCCTCAGAATTAAAAATACTCCATTTTGTGTTCCATACATTGTCATATTTCCAGTTAACCGATTTTTTATCAATGGATATAGTAGCCTTTGTCATCCAATTATTATAGATTATTTCGCCAATGACGCTGTTCTCAACATGGTCAATGATTTCAGTATGTTGCTTAAAGAAGCCTTTTGTCTTAAAGGTATATTTTTTGCCATTAAATTCACCGTTTGATATTTGTGAAAATGACTTATCTTTTAAATTTCCAATCTGTTGACCATTCGCATAAATGTTGTATAAATTAGAAAAGAAATTCTTTTTCCAGGTGAGTTTGGTTTGCATAATCAGTTTTTTTAATGTTTAATAATGACTGTCATTTGGCTAAGATATCAGGTGGATGTTTTGTGTTCATTTATTTAGGCACACTTCGTATTCCTCGGTCCCATTCCGGATAACCACTGAAAACCCAAATCCTCCCGCCTGTTCCCACTAATCACTGTTCATTGCCTTCCTTACCCAAAAACCTGTTCAGCGTTTTCACGATTGCGAACGAGAAACTTCGATGCCTGTTGACTGTTGGCTGTTGCCAGGATAAATATAGTGATTTTGTGGATTGGGAGGAATGATGAATGCAAAAAATAGATACAAGAGCCAAGAGCCAAGAGCCAAGAGCCAAGAGCCAAGACAAGGGACAAGGGACAAGAGACTATTGTTTAGATGAAGCGAAGTCACAGACTTCGCTTAGCATGGGGGAAGCGACAGCGGTGAGTGAAATGATAAGGCTACTTATTACAAAGTTATTTTACTCAGGTAGTCTATAGGCTAATCCAAAACTCAGGAAGTTATCTGTTGCATTGTCATTAAAACCAATACCACCAGAAACATCCAGTTGAAAATTGGGTAGCACCAGGTAGGTAAAACCTGCATCAAACAGCTGTTCAGAATCACCATCTTCAGGAAGCAATCCAAATCCTTCAAGAAACATCCCAATCTTATCTGTTAATCCAATGCCTAAGGCAACAGCATAAAAGTATCCAGGCACGGCAGTTTCTCCGTCCCATTCTGCTCCAAGGTTATATCCTATTGAAAATTTGTCAGAAAGTGTATGTGAAAAAGCTAACCGTATGTTTGCAGCTGAATACTCAGGTTTAAAGTCATCATGAGCCGTAAATGGCAAAACCATTCCACAAAGCAATGCAATCTCGGGTTTCCACCCGTCTTCATTCGCAATTTTAACCTTGAAACCAGTGTAAATTGGACTTAATCCTGAGAAAGTGTTGGTTGTATCTGTATTTTTTATTGATACTTTCTCTCCCAGATAGGCTAAGCCCAAACGCAACTCAAGATTGTCAAACAATCCATAACGTAGTAAGCTTGTATTGTATGCAAACAACTTTTGTTTAGTCAGATCGGTTTCATTGTTTTCCATTACGAAACCGGTCTCAATTTGTAATGATTTATGCGGAACCACTGCTGATGATTCTGTTTGGTCAGGTCTATCGGTAATTAATTCAGGTATTTCATCCTGTGCTTTTACAATGAATGAAAAAGTCAATAATACCAGTATTAATAAGTTTCTCATCTTTTTAATTCGTTTTATTTGTTTTCTTGTTGCAAAAATAGGTTACATTTCTCATGTTGAAAATAATACCAGGTTTTGGTTTTTTATAATCTGAATGAATGTTTGCCATGTAAGCAAGTGTGTGGAAGCGAAACCAACACCCAGTAACCAACACCCAGTAACCAGCACCCAGCAACCAGCCCCCCGGAAGCTTGTCCTAAAAATTCCCTCCACTGCACCATGCTGCTGTTTTTTTTATTTACTTTGCACCACAAATAAAAATGTGATGGACGATTATCACGCGAACCGATATTTTTTTAATTCCGTAATGTAACCTGCAACAGTCATCTGGTGACCTGTTGCCGGTAAAAACAGGAGGTCACTATGATTACCTATTGGTCCTATAACAATGGCTTTGTTGCCCTGAAAAATGTCCGCAAAAACTGCTGGATTTCCGTTACCGATCCCACCGAAGAAGAAATTGCCTTCCTGACCGGAAAATTAAAGGTACCCGAGGAAGAACTGAATGACATCCTCGACGTGGATGAACGTGCACGTACCGAAATGGATGAATCGTGGTTCTCCATCATCCTTCGCATACCCGTGTCAGGGGGTAACAATGGCGTTCCTTATTCGACCATGCCCCTGGGAATTCTGATTTCCAATAACCTGGTCATTACCATTTGCCAGAGCAAGAACGAGCTTATTCCTTCGCTGGTCCGCAGTAAGAAAATCGATTTCGATAATAAGGCCAACTTTGTCATGCATATTTTCCTGCATGCAGCCATGCTTTACATGCGCTACTTGAAAATGATCAACATACAGGTAGGCTACATCGAAAGAGACCTGGAGAAATCGACGCGGAACGAGGAACTCCATAAGATGCTGAAGATGGAAAAAAGCCTGGTGTATTTCATGACCTCGCTGAAATCGAATGACATTCTGCTGGCTAAACTACGCAATAACCGATATGTGAAGTCGCTCGAAATGGACGAAGACCTGGTTGAGGATGTTGTTATCGAAAACCGGCAGGC
>JAFGVG010000040.1 GCA_016938095.1 Bacteroidales bacterium | reverse complement strand
GGAAAGAGGTGATTACGTAATTGAACAATTGTCAAAACCCCGATAGCTATGCTCGAAAACATTGACTATTCACTGGTTAACTGGTCGCGCGGACAATTTGCCCTTACGGCCATGTATCACTGGATTTTTGTTCCGCTAACCCTGGGCTTGTCGTTCATCATTGCCCTGATGGAAAGTCTTTATGTAAAAACAGGACAGGAGCAATGGAAGAAAATTACCAAGTTCTGGATGACACTTTTCGGCATCAACTTTGCCATTGGGGTTGCCACCGGTATTATCCTCGAATTTGAATTCGGCACCAACTGGTCGAATTACTCATGGTTTGTCGGCGACATATTTGGTGCCCCCCTTGCCATAGAGGGCATCATGGCTTTCTTCCTCGAATCGACCTTTATAGCGGTCATGTTTTTTGGCTGGAACAAGGTCAGCAAAAAGTTCCACCTGGTATCGACCTGGCTGGTAGCCTTTGGCGCTAACCTCTCGGCTTTGTGGATACTGGTGGCCAATGCCTGGATGCAAAGCCCCGTGGGCATGCACTTTAATCCTGACACCGCCCGGAATGAAATGCTGAATTTCTGGGATGTATTGCTGTCGCCAGTGGCCATCAACAAATTCCTGCATACCATCACCTCGGGCTACGTGCTGGCTGCATTGTTTGTTGTTGGGGTCAGTGCGTGGTACCTGCTTAAAAACAGGGAACACAACCTGGCCAAAAAAAGCATACTGGTGGCCGGTGTTTTTGGCCTTATATCGTCGCTCATGCTCATTTATACCGGCGACGGTTCAGCCAAACAGGTAGCTGTGGTGCAGCCCATGAAGCTGGCTGCCATGGAAGGACTCTATGAGGGTAAGGAAGGCACAGGCCTGATGGCCTTTGGCATACTGTCGGACCTGTCTGAGGATACCACTACCCGCAACAGCAAGGAGGTCGTACTTAAGATCGAAATCCCGAAATTCCTTTCTTTCCTTGCCTATGGCAAATTCAACGCCTATGTTCCGGGTATCAACGATTTGGTTGACGGCAACGCCGACAGGGGACTCCTGCCGGTGGCAGAAAAAATCGACCGGGGCAGGTTCGCCCGCGAATCGCTGGCACAACTTAAAGCAGCGCGCGATAAAGGCGACACCATTACCTACAACCAGTTGAAAGCCCGGTTCAGCGATCAGCATTTCCGCGACAATTACTTCCGTTACTTCGGATATGGCTTCCTTTCCGATCCGAACAGCGTAATTCCCAATGTTCCCATTGCTTTTTACAGTTTTCACATCATGGTGGCCCTGGGCTTTTTCTTTTTGTTGTTGCTGGCCCTGGTGCTTTTTGTCCTGTATAAAAACAAACTCGAAGGAAACAAACTGCTGTTGCGTGTGGCTTTGTTCAGCATTCCACTGGCCTATATAGCCTCGCAATGTGGCTGGGTGCTGGCTGAAATGGGCCGCCAGCCCTGGGTAATACAGGATCTGATGCCAACCATGGCAGCTATTTCACACATAAACAGCACTTCGGTTCAGATCACTTTCTTTTTATTTGCCGTACTATTCACCACCCTGCTCATTGCCGAAGTAAGCATTATGATCAGACAAATCAAAACTGGACCAAAATAAGGAGGAATACACCATGTTCGGATCATTATCATTAGAAATTCTGCAGCAATACTGGTGGGCTATTATTTCGCTGCTGGGCGCCATGCTGGTATTCCTGCTGTTTGTTCAGGGCGGACAAACCCTCATATATTCACTCGGGAAAACCGAAGGAGAGCGCACCCTGCTGGTAAACTCGCTGGGACGTAAGTGGGAGTTCACCTTTACCACGCTGGTAACTTTTGGCGGTGCATTTTTTGCCTCCTTCCCTTTGTTTTACGCAACCAGCTTTGGTGGCGCTTACTGGGTGTGGATGGCCATCTTGTTTTGTTTTGTAATACAGGCTGTATCTTACGAATTCCGGTCGAAACCCGCAAATGTTCTGGGGCCGCGCACGTTCGAAACTTTTTTATTCATCAATGGTGCCGTAGGTACTATTTTACTGGGAACGGCAGTGGGCACTTTCTTTACCGGATCGATGTTCAGCGTCGATTTCAGTAACATTACCCGCATAGCCGACCCGGCCATTTCGCGTTGGGAAACACCATACCATGGCCTCGAGGCAGCACTGAATATCCAAAACATTGCCCTGGGCCTGACGGTTTTCTTCCTGGCCCGAATTTTGGGTATTCTTTATTTTTTCAACAATGTCGATCACGCCGATATCATGGCCAGAGCCCGTAAGTCGCTTATCCGGAACAGCATTCCCTTTGTGGTGGTATTCCTGGTCTTTGTGATTATGCTCCTTACCCGGAAAGGATTTGCAGTAGACCCGCATACAGCAAGGGTGTATTTTGAAAACTTCAAGTATGCCCATAACCTGGCAGCCATGCCCCTGATGGCCGTGTTCTTCCTGGGTGGAACCCTGCTGGTGCTGACGGGAATAATCGTCACCCTGATGAAACCCCTTTACAGCAAAGGCATTTGGTTTACCGGAACGGGCACCGTGCTGTTTGTGTTCAGCCTGTTTGCCATAGCAGGGTACAATCATACCGCATATTATCCTTCTACATTTGACCTGCAAGACTCACTTACCATTGCCAACAGTTCGTCGAGCAAGTACACGCTTACGGCCATGAGCTACGTGTCACTGCTGGTACCCTTTGTAATAGCCTATATCTTTTATGCCTGGAGATCGATCAACCGCGAGAAGATTACCCCCGGTGAAATCGAAACAGGATCACATGTGTATTAAAAAACAAATCAGCTATGTACCTGAAATCCATATTGATGTTGCTCAGCTGGCCGGTGGTTATACTGCTTTGCTGGATTGCCATACGCTATGCCCTGAAGCTTTACCAGGCAAAGAGCCTGGACAATGAAAGAATGAAAGAATGAAAGAATGAAAAAATAATCAGGCCTACTGGGTACGTGGTTTTGAAGACCAGAAGACTTATCAGACCAGAAGACTAAGATACCAAGCCTACCGGAATGAGGCTAAGACATCTATTCCATTCTCAGCCACAGGTTGTTGGCAACCGACATAACAATATACAATACAATAACAGGTGCCAGTCCGGGTAAGCCAAATATGACCAGCAATACCATGGCGAAAATGAGGAACAGGTAGCGCATACTGTTGGAACGAAATGAAAAATCGGTAAACTTAAGCGAGAACATACGGATATTTGAAACCAGCAGGAAGCATGAAAATACCATGGCCAACAGTAAAAACCACCGGGTGAAAATTATAGCAGAACCCGGGATGTAATTGCTGGTTTCGGCAGCAAAACCAAGCCCTGCAAAAAACAACGCATTGGCAGGCGTAGCAAGTCCTTTGAAATTTTTAACCTGGTCATCATCGAGGTTGAACTTTGCCAGTCGCAATGCCGAAAACACAGCCACCAGAAAAGCGCTGAACAACACTACATTTTGCAAAGCCGAAGGATGAAGAAAATCAAAATCCGCTCCCGGTGATGTGCGCACATACGAAAGCAACAGCAACCGGTAAAGGATCATGGCAGGCGCCACCCCAAAACTCACCACATCGGCCAGCGAGTCGAGCTGTTTGCCAAAGGCAGATACATTGTTTAGCAAACGGGCGGCCATGCCATCGAGAAAATCGAACAAGGCTGCCAATATAATAAAATAACCTGCAAGGGTGAGATTGCCATGCGCTACCGAAATAACAATGGAAATACACCCCGAAATAAGCCCGAGGGAAGTGATAAAGCTGGGTAAACCTTTTTTCATGATATACTATATGCTAAGGTTAAAGAAAACCGTTAATGATCGTTCTCAAGGATTTGTTCAACCTATACAAATGTACTCCTAATTTAAATAAATTATCTATTTTTGTCCTTTACCATTCATATATTGGGGTATTTAAATCCCCGCAAGTATTTGTTTGCCTTTGAAACAAAAGTTCAAAGGATTGGAAAATTAGGGCTGCCACATTGGAACTCTTCTGGCGTTGCGCTGTAGCAGTAAGTATTAAATTTAAATATTTTTCACGTGAAAATTGCAGTTGATTTTGACGGTACCATTGTGGAGCATCGCTATCCGCAAATAGGCGAAGAGAAGTTATTCGCTTTCGAAACGCTGAAGCAATTGCAGAAGCTGGGTCATAACTTAATATTGTGGACGTTCAGGCATGGCAGGGAGCTGGATGAAGCCATTGAGTATTGCCGGAAAAAGGGCATTGAATTTTATGCTATAAACAAAAGTTATCCCGAAGAGGTATTTGATCCGCAGGAAAGCAGCCGGAAACTGGATGTTGACCTGTTTATCGACGACCGGAATGTAGGAGGCTTTCCCGGATGGAGCGAAATCTGGCAGATGCTGAACCCCGATTACGCCGACTCGGAATACAGCGAACTCAGCGCCCTGGCCAGAGGAAACACCCGGGTTGGCAGTCGGTTGAAAAAGCTTTTTCAATAATATGCCTAAGCTTACCATGAATTCGTTCGCGCTGATAATCACCCGCATGCTGCTTGCACTGGCGCTTATTCTGTCGCTCAGTTGCTGCCGCAAACATGCCCAACACAGGGATCAGCCGGTGAAAGTCCCTGTCAAAACCCTTACCCGGCTCGAATCGCCCAGGCCCAATACCATACTAAAAAGCGGTGACTCGGTACAAATTACTGTTTCACCCCTCAAAATTGATGTTGTCATCGACTCCGTAACGGTATCATCGGGCAAAGGTGTTACCCTGAAAGCTTCAAACAGCACACAACTCCTTTACTGGCAGACCAAAGACGACCGTGTAGGGCAAACCACCCTGCGCGTAATGGTGTATTACAACGATTCGTTAAATGAATCGCATAACGTAAATATTGTGGTGCTGTCCGATATCGTCCCTGAAACCTACACATACGAGGTGGTTGATACATTTCCGCACGATAACCAGGCCTATACACAGGGATTGGTGTATGAAGGCGGTCGCCTTTACGAAAGCACCGGGCTCGAAGGTCAGTCGTCACTGCGGGTGGTAAATATCCCGACTGGCGTACCCGATAAGCTGGTATCCTTACCGACACAGTATTTTGGCGAAGGCATTGCTATTTTCAACGACCAGGTATACCAGATCACCTATAAATCGCAGGTTGGTTTTGTGTACGATAAAAACACCCTGGAGCAAATCAGGAGTTTCGACTACCAGATACGCGAAGGCTGGGGATTGGCCACCGATGGTAAGTCGCTTATCATGAGCGACGGATCGGCCATGCTGTATTATATCGAACCTGATTATTTCACGCAGACAGATAAGCTGGAGGTATTCGACCATAAAGGTATGGTTGATTCGCTCAACGAAATTGAATACGTCAACGGCAAAATCCTGGCCAATGTATATGGCCAAACCTATATTGTTGTCATTGATCCGTTAAGTGGCAAGGTAACCGGGAAAATTGAACTGCGTAACCTGATGCCGCCGGGCTTTCAGGGCGATTATGGCAAGGTGCTGAACGGCATTGCCTACAATCCGGCAAACGGGCATCTTTATGTCACCGGCAAAAACTGGCCCGTATTATATGAAATAAAGATAACCCCAGAGATGTAAATCAGCAAGCGTTTGAGTATTGAGCAAGAAAAAAACAAGACAATGAAAGAATGAAGAAATGAAGAAATGAAAGAATAATGGATATCAGAAAGCCAAGAGCCAAGACAATGAAAGAATAAAGAAATGCTATTTCTTCATTATTTCATTCCTTCATTATTTCATTATTTCATTCCTTCATTATTTAATACCTTATCAAACATCCAACACCAACTCTGTCAGGTCGAGCGCACCCAGCACCCCTCCCTCCCCCCATCCTATCCCCTTATGAACCAGTTATCACCATGCCATTGTTAATATCTATATTGCTGTATTTCTGTTTATTACACTAGGTTATTAACCATCAATGGGATACTTTACATTGTTAATAACTTGTTCATAAATGAAAATTTATTGTTTACAAAAGTGCGATTTAATTAAAAATGGCTTGAGTTATTAAATCGTATTTTTGAACCCGCTGATGAAACCAGAAAATCAGAAAAGCTTAGAAATACTGTAACATGGGAAAAATAATAGCCATTGCAAATCAAAAGGGCGGAGTTGGCAAAACCACCACTACTATTAACCTGGCGGCCAGCCTGGCGGTCCTTGAGAAAAAAGTGCTGATGATTGACGCCGATCCGCAGGCAAATGCTACCTCGGGGTCCGGTTTTGACATAAAGAACATTAAAACAGGTATTTACGAATGTCTGATCGACGATGTCAATCCCAACGATGTTATCCTCACCAGCGAAATCGAAGGCCTTGATCTCCTGCCTTCGAGTATTGACCTGGTGGGAGCGGAAATAGAGATGCTCAACATGCCCAACCGCGAGCGTATGCTCAAATCGGTCATTGATAAAATAGAGAAAGAATACGACTACATTTTCATTGATTGTTCACCTTCGCTTGGGCTGATTACGGTTAACTCGCTCACAGCTGCCGATTCCATTATCATTCCGGTACAGTGCGAGTATTTTGCATTGGAAGGGTTGGGCAAACTGCTGAATACCATAAAAATCATCCAGAGCCGGCTCAACCCCGAGCTCGCCATCGAGGGCTTTGTACTCACCATGTACGATTCACGGCTCAGGCTGTCGAATCAGGTGGTGGAGGAAGTCCGGCGCCATTTTCATCAAATGGTATTCGACACCATTATTCAGCGCAATATTAAAATAAGTGAGGCTCCCAGCTTTGGAAAACCAGTGATCATGTACGATGCCGAGTCGAAAGGATCATTGAATTACCTGAACCTGGCCCGTGAAATGTTACAGAAAAACGGGGATACCAAAATTCCCGCTGACAAAAAAATCATTGAGTAAGCATTATGGCAAAGAAAAACGCATTGGGAAGAGGACTGGGAGCACTCATCGAAGAGGCTGAACCTAACGAGGTGATTGTTGAGAAAACCGTTGCCGGTGGTACCGAAATAGACATCAACCTGGTTGAAGCCAACCCCTTTCAACCCCGTACCAATTTTGACGGAGAAGCCCTCGAAGAACTGGCCGGATCAATCAGAGAAATGGGTGTAATTCAGCCTATCACAGTCAGGGAAATGGGAAACGGCCGCTACCAGCTCATCACCGGTGAACGCCGTTTCAGGGCATCCAAAATTGCCGGCCTTACCAACATTCCCGCCTATATCCGCACTGCCGATGATCAGGGAATGCTCGAAATGGCCCTTGTTGAAAATATACAGCGCGAAGACCTGAATGCTGTTGACATTGCCATCAGCTACCAACGCCTTGTGGAAGAGTGCCAGCTCACCCAGGAAAACCTCAGTCTGCGTGTCGGTAAGAAAAGAGCTACTGTTGCCAACTACCTCCGCCTGCTGAAGCTTCCTGCTGAAATTCAGATTGGCATCCGCGAAGACAAAATTACCATGGGCCATGCACGTGCCCTGCTCGCTGTTGAAGATCCGCACGATCAGCTGTCGCTCTTTTACCGGATTGTTGAGGAAGGCCTCTCGGTGAGAAAAGCCGAAGAACTGGCCCGGAAAATTGAACAAGGCCTGATCAAAAAAGAAAAGGACATAACGCCCCCCGAAAACGCCGACCAGCAAACTTATCACGAACTCAAAGAACAACTTTCAAACTTCTTCAATTCCAAAGTTACCTTTCAGCATAACAACAACGGATCCGGAAAAATTGTCATCCCGTTTCGCTCCGATGATGAACTCGAAAGAATTATAGGTATCTTTGACCGGTTAAAAGAATAAACCGGTCAAGTTTTGATTTCGCGTTCAACAACTGAAATACATAAGCGTTGCCCTTACCGTTTTTATGGTTTCCTTTCAGTGGCATTCACCCTGTTGTTATGGCTTTCACCCGCTGTAATGGCACAGGAACAGGATTCGCTTGCCGCACCCTCACCCAGGTTTATCGTCGACGACAGCACTGCTGTTGATACCTCTTTTCATAAACACTCGCCCCGGACAGCCCTGGTGCTTTCATTGATTTGCCCGGGACTGGGACAGGCGTACAACAAAAAATACTGGAAAATACCTTTTATCTATGGCGCCGGGGGTGCATTTCTGTATTATGTGAATTACAACCAGATGAAATACACAAAATTCAGGAAAGTCTATAATGATTATACCAATGACAAAAACGATGGTACAGCCATTATTGACGGAATGTTGTATTACAGCCAAAGCTACGAAAGAGGCATGAATGGCTACCGCCGATACCGCGACCTGAGCGTGGCCGGGTTGGCAGCCATTTACCTCATCAACGCCATCGATGCCATGGTTGATGCCAACTTTACGCGCTATGACGTTTCCGACGATCTGAGCATGAAAATTGAACCCTCGTTGATTGACAACCCTGGTTCACTTGCCTCCGTGGGTTTCAGCTTCAAAATAACTTTTTAATTATTTTTGCATAAAACCGCTATCATGAAGAATATCATAACAGGCCTGCTCTTTGCTGCTTTACCCTTAACCAACGCGCTCGCAATACCCCAGGTCCCGCAAGACTCCATATCGTCCCTGCTTGAGGACACAGTGATTACCGACCTTAACTTTGACGAAAACCTCGACAGCCTCCTGAACCTATATTATGTTGAACAATCCCTGGCCAGCGATCCCAATTTCTGGAACAACGAAACCGACAGCATTGTCCCCGACTTCCCCGATTCGGTCTATATCGAAAGACTTAAAAACATACCCACTGTAGTGGACCTTACCTATAACTCCGTTGTCAGACGTTATATCGAAGTGTACACCAAACAAAGAAGAAGCTCCGTGGGCGTAATGCTGGGACTTTCACAATACTACTTTCCTTTGTTCGACGAAGTTTTCGATTATTACGACATCCCCAACGAAATGAAATATATGTCGATCATCGAATCGGCACTCAACCCCAGGGCATACTCGCGTACCAGGGCTGTGGGTCTGTGGCAGTTCATGTATGGCACCGGCCGCCTGTACGGACTAACCGTTAATTCGCTGGTTGACGAGCGACGCGACCCCATTAAATCAACCTACGCTGCTGCACGCTTTGTTAAAGACCTGTATAGAATTTATAACGACTGGATACTGGTGATTGCCGCCTATAACTGCGGCCCCGGCAATGTTAACAAGGCCATCCGGCGTTCGGGTGGAAAAAGAAATTACTGGGACATTTATTACTACCTGCCCCGCGAAACCAGGGGACACGTACCTGCCTTTATTGCCGCTACCTATGTAATGAATTACTACAAGGACCATAACCTTAAGCCCTTACCGGTTAGCTTTCCGCTGGCCAGCGATACTGTGATAATCACCCGTAATCTTCACTTTGCGCAGGTTTCGGAAGTACTTGGCATTCCCATGGAACTACTGCGCGATATGAATCCCCAGTACCGCACCGATATCATCCCCGGCAAATCGCAACCCATGGTGCTCCGCCTGCCACTCGACCAGACCTCGCGGTTTATCGACTTCGAAAAAGATATCTACGCCTTTAAGGATTCTATTTACTTTAACCCCGAAAAGGTCATTACCAGTCCCACTGCCTATAATGCTTCCGGCGCCGGCGAACCACCCCCGGGCAATTACACCAAACTCACCTACACCGTAAAAGAAGGCGATAACCTTGGATTCATCAGCATGTGGTACAATGTGCGCCTTTCCGATATCCGCTACTGGAACAACATCAGGCATAATACCATCCGCTCGGGTCAGCGGCTCACCATTTATGTACCCCGTAACAAAGCCTCGAAATACGAAGACATAAACACCCTCACCTTCGCACAAAAACAGGCCAGAATTGGCAAAACTGTTACAACCTCATCGACAACCGCGGTTCAGCCGGTTGCCAATGCATCCGATTATGTTATATACACCGTTAAACCCGGAGATACCATCTGGGACATCATGAAAAAATACCCGGGTGTAACCGAAACACAGATAAAACAGTTGAACAACCTGTCAAACGCGGCCAAAATACAACCTGGCCAACAATTAAAAATCAAGCCCAAATCGTGAAACGCCGAATACTTTCTCCCGTATAAGAAATAGCTGTTAGCTGTTAGCTATTAGCTGTTAGCTGTTAGCCATTAGCCAACAGCCAATGGCCAATGGCTAACAGCATATTCAAAAATAACATGAAACCATCGGGCATACTGGTTTTCTTCGTTTCGGTTTTCACACTCCTCATAGCCTGTGCGATGTTCTTCCCGCAGGAGGGTATTCGCATTGCCGGCGATCTGCGATTGCATTTTCTCACCCGTGAGGATATGTTGAAGTCAAATGAGGTTGAATATGCGAACATTGACAACATTCTCGATAATCAGCAATTGCTGAACGACTCGGTAATTACAGCGCTGGCCGGCGGGCAACCGGCTGCTGCGAAAATCCGCGGTGTAAACGCCGACAGCCTGGCCGGTATCATCACCCGCATCGAATACCCCCACAACGATTCAACCCTGCTTTACCGCTTCTTCAGATCG
>JAFGVG010000039.1 GCA_016938095.1 Bacteroidales bacterium | reverse complement strand
TACCATTTGTTAACCATGCCAGGATCTTCGTTGGTAATGGCATTTTGCCACTTCTTAATCTGCTCCTCGGCATCTTTTTGCAACTGGTCGAGGTCCATCGATTTTATTTTATCAATGGCGGCTTTATAATCGTTATCGGCATACATGGTTTCCAGACTGGTCCATGTTTCAATGTCGGTACCACCCCAATTGCTGTTAATGAGTCCTATGGGGACATTCAGTTCGGTAACCAGGTTTTTGCCAAAGTAATACCCTATGGCCGAAAATGAACCTGCACTGGCTTCGCTGCAAACCTCCCAGCGTGCTTCGCTGGTATTGTTCAGGGGCTTCATGCTCATTTTTTTGGGGACATAAAAAAGCCTGATATTCGGATTGTCCACCGTGTTTTTATCGGTGGTCCAATTCCGCGAACGCGACAGGGGCCATTCCATGTTCGATTGCCCCCCGCAAACCCACACATCACCAAACATGATGTTTTTTAACATCAGTGTATTTTTTCCTTTAATGGTCATTTCAAAAGGGCCTCCGGCAGGCATGGGTTTCAATTGTACTTTCCATTCCCCGTTTTTGCCGGTTTTAACCGATACTTTTTGGGTGCCAATAGTTACCGTAACTTTTTCACCGGGATTTGCCCATCCCCAGATATTCACCGGAATATCGCGCTGCAGTACCATATTGTCCGAAAGAATATACGGCAGTGTAACCGCGGCATCCGCTGAAAAGGCGAAAAACATCGCCAGCACGGGAATAAGCAGAACCCGCACCATTGTGTTGTTAATGTTTTTTTTCATGATTGGGTATATTAATTAGAGCTTATCAATAAAGTTGGAAAAGTTTTTAACTAGTCATGTGTCTGTTCAGAGACAGACATTAAATTTTTGGTCGCATAGCCTGATAACCGGTATGCAGCATATAGGCATCGAGCATGATCAGGGCCGTGAAAGCCTCAACTACAGGCCACATGCGCGCCACAATAGTGGGGTCGCGACGCGTAACAGCAGCCAGCTCTTTGTCTTCGAGACTTACCTTGTCGATGGTATGCTGAGGCTTGGCAATGGTAGGGGTAGGCTTAACAGCCACACGCGCCACAATGTCCTGGCCGGTTGTTAATCCTCCGGTTATGCCACCGGCATTGTTTGAGTTGAATACAACCTTGCCATTCTGCATGCGCATGGCATCGTTGCATTGCGATCCGGTAAGTCTTGCAGCCTCAAGTCCACAGCCTATTTCAACAGCCTTAACAGTGCCAATGCTCATTAAGCGGCCCAGTTCACCGTCGAGCTTGTTGAAAACAGGTTCACCCATACCGGCCGGAACACCGGTCACCACAACTTCAACAATACCACCCGATGAATCGCCATCCTGCATAATGCGCAATATCTCGTTATACATGGCATCAGCCACATCGGGATCGGGACAGAACAGTTTGGGGTTGATGCCGTATTTTTTTCTTACATCATCTTCATTGTAAACCGGTCGTTTAATATCAGGTATTCGGGTTTCAAGTTCAGCCAGGATCGCCGCTTTTTCGAAAAAGCGCAGGGCCTTTTGCATTTTGCCTGAAGCAAACAGGTCGAGATAAATGGGATCGTACTGCCTTCTCACTTCACGGTAAGCAGCAGCTTTCTTTTTGATTTCGCTTACCGGCATATCTTTCATACGAATACCGGCTGCTTCACGGACAAACGACACCACTTCGATGCCATGATCTTTCAGAATTCTTTTGGCAATACAACCGGCAGCCACAATGGATGAGGTGTAGCGTCCGCTGAAAAATCCGGCGCCAATGGAATCGTCCCATGAACCATATTTCTGGTAGGAAGCATAGGAAGCATGACCCGGTCTTGGCGTACGGTTGGTACTCTGGTATTGTTCGATATGTTCGAGGTGCCGGTCGACATTGGGAATAAGAATTACCAGGGGCGTGCCGTTGGTATACCCTGCATTTTTAAAACCGGGCATGGTATCGGCAGCATTCACTCCGCTGTAAATAATGGGAACGTCAGCCTCACGGCGCGGCGAAGTCAACTCACCCTGACCGGGCTTACGCAACATCAGTTCAACATATATTTCTTCTTCCGAGAAAAGATATCCGGGCGGAACACCCTGGATGTTAATCGATAAGCCCTCCTGGTAAGATCCACCGGCAACGGTGGTTTTAAAAAACTGGCCATAAGTACATCCAAGCATAGTATTGTGTGTTTGGTTTTTAGCTGTTAATACATTTCAAAACTGGCACCCAGCATTTTCATGTCTTCCACAAAGGTAGGGAAGGTAACCGATGCCGATTCGGCGGTATCCACAATGGTTTCGCCATCGGCTGCCAGGCCGGCAATTGACAGGGCCATCACCAGCCGGTGATCGTCGTATCCATGCACGCTGGCGCCTTTCAGACTACTTTGGTGAATGATCAGACCATCTTTCAGCTCTTCGACAATGGCACCCATCTTTTGCAATTCGTTAGCCATGGCGGCAATACGGTCACACTCCTTCAACCGGGCCTGCGGCACGTTAAGCAGCCGTGTAGTTCCCTTTGCAAAGCAGGCGGCTACAGCCATTGCCGGTAATGCATCGGGGGTGGCATTCATGTCTATATCTGTGCCGGTCAACTCGTTTCCCTTAACCCATACCCCTTCGGCGGTGTGGCGGATATCAACGCCCATCCGCTCGAAATAACCGAATACAGCCTTATCGCCCTGATGATCGTTAAAATCGAGACCCCTGATAAGCAGTTCAGAACCGGTAATGGCTGCTGCCAACAGGGGAAAGGCTGCTGTGGAGAAATCAGCCGGAATTTCGCGCTCAAACGATTGGTATTGCTGCCGGCCAAATATCCTGAACCATTCGAGACCACGCTGTTCAAACCTTATTCCCATACGCCTGAGCCAGTCGAGGGTAATTTCAACATAGGGTTTCTCGTTCAGGTTTTCCACCAAAATTTCGGTATCGTTGGGGGCCAGGGGGCTGGCGATCAGCAGGGCTGTAAGAAACTGCGAACTGACGCCATTTACCGTGGTTTTTCCGCCGTTTAAAGGACCTTTAATGGTAAAGGGGCATTTGCCATCGGCTGATTCGACAAGTGTCACACCCAGGTTCTGTAATGCGCTGAGCAAGGGCATCATAGGACGCAGGCGTATCGATTTATCGCCGTCAAAGGTAACAGGATGCTTGCCCAATGCGCACAACGCCGTGAGAATCCTGAGCGAAGTGCCTGAATTACCAACGTTAATATTGCGACATGCTTTACCGGGGGCTCCATTTATACCATTAATGATCCAGTTGGTCCCCAGTTGCACCCGGGCACCCATTTCCTTGGCCCCCAACAAAGCCGATTTGGCATCGTCGGACATGAGCGGGTTAATGAGGGTGGAAATTCCTTTTGCTACGGAAGCTATGGCAACGGCACGAATGGTATGTGATTTGGAAGCCGGTATAAGTATATTACCGCTTAATACAGCGCGGGTTGATTTGAGTTTCACCTTTTTGCGTTTTGAAGGTCAAAGGTGACGAAGATAATACATGGGCGGTTCAATTGCAAATTAGTCGAGGCATTGTAAAAAGTCATAAAAAAGTGCGTATTCTGCAACCATTGCCGTCAACTTAAGAAACTATTCTTAAGAAAAAGGCACTGGCTTTATTATTTTGAGATGGGTTTAGAAAATGTGCTATCCC
>JAFGVG010000302.1 GCA_016938095.1 Bacteroidales bacterium | reverse complement strand
CCAGTGCCTGATCGCTGTTTTTTTCTTCGGTCAGGTCAAAGGTCCCGGTTATTTTTCCGTTATAACTTACCGGGTGGTTATCGCAAATCATGTCAATGACCCGGTCGTCGAAATGTTTCAGTAACGTGCGGCCAAAGACAAAATCGTTGTAGGTTTTCCGCTTTCCGGTGGTCAGGTCCGAACAGTAACGGATTAGTTCTACCAAACCTTCAACAGGACCGGCTGATAAATGAAAACCGTTTTGGCTGGCGGAAACGGAGTCGAGTCCGAAAACCGACTGGTTCCGGAGCAGCTCATTGCGTAAACTTCCGGGCAGTGCATCGGCAGGATTTGTTTTCCCGATAAACTGATTGCGCGCAAGGGCCCAGTCCAGATTGCCGGTAAGGGTAAAGGCTATGATGGACCGCCCCTTTTCCGTAAAATGAATCAACTGGCGCGGGTGAAAACCATTGATAAGATAAATGACCTCACCGTCTTTCTCAACCCTGGCACAATAATTACCGCTGGCAAGTTTTTCGGTTTTACTTTGCTGCCACAACTGATCGAGCGATTGCGGGGTATGCCCGGAGAAACGCTGCAGGAATCCGAGGCTTCCCAATACATTGGCTTCTTCCGGCGCAAGGCCAAAAACCTGCCGGAATTTCGCCATGGCATCGGAGGTGAAATGCTGAAGGGGCTCCCGGCTCAGGGCATTGATCACACCATAATGTTGGGCTATGATGTTGTATTGGTGCAGATAGGAAGCACCCAGCAGGCTAATATTCTTTATGGTGAGCTGATAACGCAACAAGGCCTCAAACAGCAAATCGAGTATGCCCTTTAAGTTTATGCCGCTGTTGCCAAGGGTTATCTCGGGTTTTATAAAAAAAAGAAATTCATGACGATCGGCTTTTTCTCCCTGATTGGCAAGAATCTCTTCCCTTAATACTGCCTGGCTACCGGCCTTTTGAACGGCTGCAATGATGCGCTGTTTTATTTCAGACTGATTCATGAGCATTTTACGGTTTTGGGTTGAACATGGCTTAAAAATAGGCAAAATGAACCAAAAAACCACACCAAAATGGCACTATTCTTGCATTGAATACGTATACAGGAATAACCAAAACAGGATGGACAGATGAAGCCGAAATTAGTTAACACCGAAGGGATGAAGGAAAAGGAGATTTACAATCGCATCACCCTGCAACTTACCTGGACGCATGCAGGACGTAAAAATACCGAACTGAAATTCGATCGCCTGAGACACGACTTTAACAGTTTTATACAGGATTGTCAGGGCGAGAAAATTACTTCCTCTACCGAAGGTCTCAGGATATGAAAGCCGGTTAATTCATTAAAAATAACCTCACTGCCGTGAAATGCCTGGTTGTAGAACCGGTAGATATACTGATTTTCCAGCTCGGCAACCGTTTTTCCCAGAAAAAGATTGTGCTCGATCGATACAACATCACTGAAATCCACATAGGCTGCGTTCTCCGCTTTTTCACCTTTTATACCTAATCCCAACTGCTTTGCCAATCTGAGCAACATAGCACCATGTAGCGGGCGGTCCTCGTCATTCATGGTCACATAAATTCTTTCCTGCAAACGTATCTTTTCCAGCCATTTGTCATGATTACGCTGCTTAACGGCAGCAGCATTTACAATGATATTGCTAAAGAGTTGTTCGGGCATTTTTTGCAGCAACTGCGGGTGCGTTATATTTTTGAGAATGTGATTTCCCATACTGTGAAAGATGGCTGATACCCGCGAGGAAGCATAATGCGTATTGCGTAACTCATCCATGGCCTGCATGGCCCTGACAAAATTGGCGGCTACCTCCTGCGCATTGCCTGCCGTTTTTCGCAAGGCCATGTAATCGGTTGGCCAGTCGAATACTACCATATTGATATCAAAACGTGCGGTTATTTCAAATCCCCGTTCCATGGTCTGGGTAAAATTCTTGCCATGTCCGTCGACATATACCAGAAAATTGCGGTTGGCCGGAAGGTATGGCACTGCCTCATCCAGACTGTTTAAAACCCTTACATAGGCGGTGTCGTTTTTTATCCCGGCCATAAAAATGAACATGTTAAGCCTGGGATGCAACCCTCTTTTAACGGTATATCCCTTTTCAGGTAAAAAATGGCGGTTGCTGATGATGAGGATGTTATGACCGGTCTGTCCGGGCATGTCACTGACCATCCTTACCGGATATTTGGGAACGAGATATTGCTGAAGCGCATTGGCTGAACTGTTTTGAACCAGTAATGCCAGGGTTAAGAAGAGGATTAAACTTTTCATAGGGGTTTGTTTTATCATTATAACAATCCCGGAACGAAAATGTTTAATAAATAACAAAAAAAGTTAGACAAAATAAATAACCGTGTCGTTTTATTCTACTACCTTCAGTTCGGTACGACGGTTTTGTGCTCTCCCTTCGGGCGTTTCGTTGCCGGCGACGGGAACACTCCACCCATAGCCTTTATAACGTATACGCGAAGGATTTATAGAAGCTGACACCAGGTAATCGGTTACAGCTTTCGCCCGGTTTTCAGAAAGGGCCTGGTTGTGGGCTTCGGTTCCGGTGTTATCGGTATGCCCGCCAATTTCGATGTGGATACCTGGGTTGGCCTGCAATAATTTCACCACTTTGTCGAGTTCAATACGCGATTCGCTTTTCAGCGCGTAGGAATCGGTTTCAAAAAACACGTTTCTGAGTACTATGCTGTTGCCTGCCATTAGCGGATACAGGGGAACATCCTTCAGAAAGGGACTGTCGGCATTAAAAATATTTTTGAGGGCTACATTTTCGGAAAAGAACAAATAACCGCTCCGCGAAACATTGAGCATGTAATTGCGGTTAACGGGAATGCTTACCAGGAATTCGCCGGTTACGCTGTCGGAAAACGACCGGTAGGAAACCTGGCCGGTTTCCAGGTCGGTAAGCTCGAATTCTGCCCTTAACAACCGGTGGTCGCGTACATCAAATACTTTTCCCTTCATATAAGTGGTCATCACAGGCCTGGTTTCCAACGGAAGATCAAAAACAAATATGTCCTTGCCATTAATTGCTTCAACATCAGAAGCATAATAGGCTTTGTTTCCGCGGGCATTGACAATGAGGCCCATTTCATCGCGGTGGGTATTGATGGGGTAACCCAGGTTCACAGGCTTTTGCCATTCACCGGCACTATCGCGGCGCGATACAAACAGGTCATACCCGCCCAGTCCTATTAATCCGTCGGATGAAAAGTAAAGCGACTGGTTATCGGGGTGTACAAAGGGCGACATTTCGGTTCCGGGGGTATTGATAAGTTCACCGAGGTTTTCGGGGACTGACCATTCACCTTTTTCGTTCAGGCGGGTTACATAAATATCATGCAGACCTTTTCCCCCGGGACGGTCGCTTGAAAAATACAGCGTTCGGCCATCGGGGGTAATGGAAGGTTGCGTTTCGCGATAGGCACTGTTCACAGGCTTGCCCAAATTGACCGGAACGGACCAGTTGTCACCAATTCTGTTGGCCGTGTAGAGGTCGCATCTTCCAACGCCATCACTTCTGTTGCATGCTGTAAACACCATTAAACGGCCGTCACCCGACAAAGTCTGAGCCCCCTCGTTATTGGGTGTGTTCAACGGACTTCCCATGTTATCCATGGAACTCCAGTTATTCCCTTCCCACACGCTGATGAAGAAATCCTCTTGTATTTTGTTCAGTATATCACTTCCGGGTACCAACCGGGTTACAACTAGCGTTTTTTCATCGGCTGAAAGGCTTGGCCAGTATTCATCATCGGTGGTATTAACACCGGGGCCGAGGCTTTCGGGGTGAAAGTCAACCGGGTTATTCACGGCATGTATGGAAAACCTGCAGCGGTCAATTCCGTCATTTGCCCTTGCAATATGTCCCGGATTGCCGGTATTGAGCGAAATAAAATGTTCATAGGCTTTCAGAGCATCCTCATATAAACCTTCGTTGTATTGGAGGTTGGCCTGCCGGATAAATCCGTACGGGTAAAATTTCTCATCCAGCGCCAGTCCTTTACGGTACACCTCAATGGCTTTGAGTGGATAACCGGCGTCTTCATAAACCTCTGCTAGTACCAGGTAAGCTTCAATAAACCGGTTATCGGCTTCAATGGCCTGGTTCAGACTGGCAGCTGCATCGGTGTACCGGTTTAGGCTGAAGTATTTCAAACCTTCGTTGTAGGCTTCAATAGCCTTCTTGGATTTTGTTGTAACTGCTTGTTGTGCCTTCGAAATGATTGGCTGCAGGAACAATCCTGCAAGTGCTATGAATATGGTTATGGTTTTGCTCATTTGCTGCAGCCGGATTTTGGTTAACCGGTGTTATTGTATAACGAATTTTCCCCGGTGGATGTTATGTTTATCCTGAATGAGGACCAGGTATAACCCTGCCGGAAATTTCCCGATATCAATTACCTCATGCGTTTCGGGGGTTTCCTTCATGGAGAGGATCTTACCGGATGCATCTGCAATAACAAGTGAACAGTTGCCGTTGGGATTGTCGAAATAAACGTTGACCCTATGCCGGGCCGGATTTGGTACAATCCTCAGGTTTTTTGCAGTCGGGTCGGGTTGTGTATTGGTAATGCCCGGCACTCCCAAAACCGACCAGTGGCGAGGATCGACTTTTACGGCACTTACCTGGCCGGGCAGGTAAACCTTCCAGTTAGCGACGCCATTGGTCTGCCGCAGGGTAATTAGGGTATCGCTTCCATTGACATTGACGCCAAACTCTATGAGCATGTTGAAAGGTGTTGTTCCGTAAGAAGTGGTTTGCAGCGAGCTGATATGCAGCGTATCATTGGCATGATGCCAGTCGATATGACAAATGGGATATCCCTGCCCAAAATACCACTGGTTAAAAAAAGTTTCAAAGGCAATTCCTGTTTCTTCTTCGAGGTATAGCCTCAAATCGGTTCCTGAGGCTGTTCCATTGTTGTATTTTTGCAGGAAACCGGTAAGTGTGGCAAAAAACAGGCTGTCATTGCCAATTTCCTGCCGGATCATGTGAACCAGGGCCGCTCCTTTTTTATAGGACAGGCGGTAATCAAAAATCCGGTCTTCGTCGCCGGAATCTTCTTCGGGTACGTATACGCTTCCACCCGAAGCTGATTTAACGTAGTTGTGGCATCCTACCATCCAGCTGTCGGCATCATCCTGCGATTTCAGGTACTGATTGGCCAGGTATTCCGAATAGGATGCAAAGCCTTCGTTGACCCATATATCCTGCCAGGTGCTGCAGGTTACATAATCACCAAACCACTGATGGGCCAGTTCATGCGCCACCAGCAGGAACGAAAAGTTTACAAGGGTGGTCATTGTTTGGTGTTCCATGCCACCGCCGAAAGGTGCAGTGCAGTGTCCGTATTTTTCAGCTTTGAAAGGATAATCTCCATACAGATCGGAGTAAAGCCTGATCAGATCCCCTGTTTTGTCAATGGACGCCTTGTTTTGTCGCAGGTATGACGAATCGTTGTAAATATAATTCTGTACCAAAACAGAATCGGTACCATTATTTAAGGGAACATGGAAACTGTAATCGAGGTAATTGCCAACCGAGAAGGATATAAGGTAGTAGGCAATGGGAATCCGCGATTTCCATTCGTACCTTACCCGGTTGCCCGGAAGGGGTACTTCTGCTGTAAGCAGACCATTGGATCCGGCTTTCAGGTGGGCGTCGGTGCTGAGAAACATGTAAACCGAATCGGCTTTATCGGTCAGCACTTGTTTGCAAGGGAAAAAGTTCAGTGCCGAAAAAGGTTCTGTAAGGGTGTAGGTTATGCGTGTATTCCAGGTGGAAACCCGCTGACTGAAAATGCCCGAGGTAACACCCGAATTACTTCCAAGCCCATGATAATAAATATTTACCATCAACTGGTCTCCCTCCTCAAGCGGATTGTTCAGGTTAACAACAAGTTTGTTTTCGGCATGGGCATACTGAAGCGATGTTCCCGCTGCAGTTACCGAATCAACCTGCAGCAGATCGGAACAGTCAAACCTTACCTGTTCCGGCACCGGTACGGTAGCAGCAAACAAAATGGAAGCCGAGCCTGAAAGATAGGTGGAACTATCGCTGATATTCAGGTTGAGATGGTAAAACTTTATGTCGTAATTGTCCTGCGTTGCTGCCGAAGCATCGGATAAAGGCCTGTCGCTGATACTGAAACCGGCATTGGTCATCAACATTAAAATTATTGCCAGTAAAAATAATAGTCTGTTCATGGTCGTGAAGGTGAAATTTTTCATAAAAGTAAGTAAATTTGCACAAAAAAAAGATCCCGGCGCAAGCCGGGATCCAACACCCAAAACTAATAAACCCTATCTGACAAAAACCTATCTTATATATTTTTAATGTCCTTTTTTCTTATCGATTTCTGTATACAAATTTACGCTGTTTTTGAATATCCGTTAATTTTTTACCGGTGATTTGTATCACCTTTTACGGTGATATTCGTCATTTAATATTGCTTCCAAACCCTGCGCTGTTACTGCCTTTCAGGAGGCATTATGGTTTTTTAACACTTAAACCTTCTGCGTTCCCGAAATAAAGGTTCAAAATGGTTAATTTTACATATCAATCATAGGGTACAATGAATGATAGTGTTCTCAGGCTGGCAGTTCGTTCAGTAGCAAAACTGGATTCATCGCTTCTGGATAAATCCGGTTCAGATCATTTTCAGCCTGTTTTACGATATTTTGAATTGATGGGTATTAAGCCCGAGCAGTTTCACCATTGGTATTACGAAGGAAAAGGTACGACAACCGATGAGATATGCCTTGAGGCAAATAACTCGTTAAACCGGGCGGAGAAGGTTTGTCTGCTATTGCTCATAATCGACAGTCTGCTCAGGCATTGCGAACGTACCTCTATACAGGCTGAGCTGGAATATATTTTTATTGCACTGGGTATCGATAAGGAACTGATCGTTACTTTTTGGGAATACCTTGGGGAGGATGATCCGACGGCCATCCATAATCAGCATTTTCTACTGCTTTCGCCACACGAGGATATCAGCAATGAAATGCTCGAAGGCAGGTGGATAGAGGACAAT
>JAFGVG010000301.1 GCA_016938095.1 Bacteroidales bacterium | reverse complement strand
TCCTTATTTAAAAAGGGATATCTCGAAAACAGACTCATACGTGCGCTGCTCCCCGGTCGGTATATTTCAATGTCATGTGCTGTGAGTACCAGGTAATCCTGTTGCCTGAAATGGCTGAGCTGAACAACCTCGCTGCCATCAATTGTTTTGTAAAACGAACCTGTGATGGTGCGTGAATCGAGAACGCTAAATCCTCCTTTTTCATAACCTACGAACAGCTCATTTCCCAGACCTTTTCCAAGGACTTTAATATGATTGTCCTGCAAACCGGAAGTTCCGCCCTTTGCCACAAAGTTTCTGACAGTGAGTTTTGACCTGCGGATTTTAACAATTCCCTGGTTGGTAGCGCCCCAGATAATGGCTGTGGAATCAACGGCCACAGCAGAAAAGGTATAATCGTTTGTTATAAATATATTTTCGAAAACATCGTCAGACGGGTTGAAACACAACAAACCAGCTCCGGTTGCCAACACCAGCGAACCGGTTTCGGTACCGGAAATACTTACTATTTTATTCGCGGGTTGCGTACCCTGCGTTCCGGCAGGATAAAAATGACTAAAGGCCAGATCAACCGGATCAATCCTGTTAAGGCCGTTACCGGTTCCCACCCAGATGTAATTATCATGTCCGATAAAAAGGCAGTTCACCTGGCTGTTACTCAGCAAGCCCTGACCCGAACCACTGGCCAGTTCCCTGAAAGCCTTTTGCTGTGAGCTGAACAACAGCAACCCCCGTGTGGTGCCAATCCATATATTGCCTATTGCGTCAGCTGCCAGGCTGGTTGGCTTGGTGCCATTTGGCAACATTGCCTCAGGTATCAGGTAAGTATTCACTACCTCCTCAGGAGACAATATGGTAAGGGACCCGTCGGTAAGCAACCACAGCGAACCATCGGGTGCGGCGGAAATATCTGTCATTTGCGAGCCAGAAATGAAAACGGCATCCATAGAGGATAGCGGATACTGCCTGATGTTACCGGTTCGTCCGTCATAAAAGCTGACTCCGGCATCAGTCAGGATCCAGATATTGCCATCAATACCGCTCTTTACCGCGTGTATATGCTGCGATCCGGGGAGTATATTGGTTCCGGCAGCTGTAAAAAACTGTCTGAAGCGATACCCGTTATAACGATTCAGGCCATGCATGGTGCCGGCCCAAAGGTATCCCTGTTCGTCCGGTAAAAGACAGTTTACCTGCCGTGACGACAAACCATCCTCAACCGACAGTATTTCCGGGGACAGATAGCCCTGTGAATACAACGAACTGTAAATTAGTACAGTATAAGCGAGGATGATCAGCCGGGGTACACGCATTAATCCGCTTGTTTGAATTCATTAAAGTAGCTAAAATATTTTACTTAACAAAACAAACATAGCAGGCCTTAAAATTAGGCCTATTCATCATCCGTTTTTTCTCCCCTGGCTATTTTTTCGAGCATTTCGGTGGTAACTGATTTGGGCCTTTCAAGCGGATATCCGAGGGCCCTGTCCCATATAATATTGGCACATATGCCAATGGCCCTGCCGATACCAAAAAGCACCGTGTAAAAGTCGTATTCCCTCACGCCATAAAACCACTGAATAGCTCCTGAATGTGCATCAACATTGGGCCAGGGATTTTTGGCCTTACCCTGTTCCTTCAGAATGGGTGGTACCACCTTGTAAAGGAGATCGACATATTTGAATACCGGATCGTCGGCCATGTTTTTAAGGGCAAATTCACGCTGAATGGTATATCGCGGGTCGGTAATCCTCAAAACAGCATGTCCGAAACCCGGAACAACCTGACCCGAATTAAGCAGATCCCACACAAACTGCTTCATTTCATTCTCGGTGGGAACTTCGCCACCCATCTTCTCCATAATGTCGTGAAGCCAACGCAGTACTTCCTGGTTGGCCAGACCGTGAAGGGGACCCGCCAGGCCGTTTATCATGGATGAGATGGAAAGGTAGATGTCGGAAAGCGAACTGGCCACCAGGTGACCGGTATGGGCGCTTACGTTTCCGCTCTCGTGGTCGCTGTGCAATATGAAATGCATGCGCGACACATCGTCGTATGGCTTGTTCTTACCCAGCATATGGGCAAAATTTGCGCCCATATCCAGATTGGGATCAGAGTGCTCGCGTTTCCCTTCGCGATAGAGTTTATGGTAAATACAGGCAGCAATTTCCGGAAGCTTTGCGAGGAGGTTCATAGCATCCTCATAAGTGGGTTCCCAGTAATCGTATTTGTTGATACCAGCATCGTATTTTCTTGCAAAAAACGATTCACGGTGCATGGCAACAATGGCCGCGGAAAAAATAGTCATGGGGTGCGCGCCCTTAGGAAAGGCATCGATGATTTCAATAATGTACCTGGGCAGAATACGCCGTTTCTTAAATTCGTCGAGCACATCGTTCACATTTTCCTGAGTGGGAAGGTCGCCTGTCAACAGCAGGTAAAACACGCCTTCTACATAAGGCATTTCAGCACCCTTAGGTTTTGGAAGTTTTTTAAACAATTCAGGAAGGGTATAATTCCGGTAGCGGATGCCTTCGTTCGGATCGAGGTAGGAAATATCAGTTACCAGGCATTTTAAGTCGCGCATACCGCCGATAAGTTTGCCAATGGTAACGGTATCTACCACCACTTCGCTGTGTTCCTCGAGCAGATTTTTGATTCTCGGCCGCCAGGCCTGTATCTTTTCATAGAGGGTTTCTTTTAATCCGGCCATGGAGTTTGGAATTTGAAGGTTAAATGATTACTGGGTGGTGGGTG
>JAFGVG010000300.1 GCA_016938095.1 Bacteroidales bacterium | reverse complement strand
CCCCTCGTTCAGGCTTTCACCTTACTGGGAGAACAACATCCTCTTTAACACCGACAAATCGCGCCGGGTAATGTTCGGACTGCAACAACAAAGCCAGGTGAGCACCGATGGCGTTTCGCGCAATTACCTGGTTGAACCTTCACTTACCTTCAGATTAGGGAATCATTTCTTTGTTAAGAGTGAATTGGGTTATACACATAATACCGATGATTTCATGTATGTATCACAGGTAATGGCTGAAGGGACAGCTCAGTATATACTGGCCAGGATAAAGCAGCAAACCTACGATTTCACTTTCAGGATTAACTATAATATAACCCCCGATTTATCCGTCCAGTATTACGGAAGTCCCTTTGTCTCTTCGGGCAGCTATAGCCGTTTTAAAAAAGCGCTCGAACCGGGTTCCCGCACCCCGGGCGAAAGGACATACACCTTTACCGAAACAGAGATAGCCTATGATGCCGGAACGGACAGCTATGCGGTATCTGACCAGGGACTGACTTATTCGTTTGACAATCCTGATTTCAGCTTTCGCGAATTCCGCTCCAACCTGGTTGTACGCTGGGAATACCGGCCCGGATCCACCCTGTACCTGGTGTGGGAAAACAACCGGAATAACCATGAGCCGGCTTACACTTCGTCATTGGGTCAGCAATACGATGCTCTTTTTAGCACTGCACCCACCAACGTGTTCATGATCAAACTGAATTTCTGGCTTGGAATCTGATTGTATTGCACGAATAACACCATATCAATCTGTAATACTGTTTATTATCAGAAACAGGCTTGTTATATTCCTTTTTATGTTAAATTTGTTCTAGCACCCTCAAAATGAACATCTCTAATCATAAACCCTGCCATTATCCCTATCATGAATTTACCGCACAATTACCGTTACTTCCTTTTGGTTTTATGCATTTTCTGGTTCCTTACTGAAAATCTTAACAGCCAGACAACTGCCGACAGTCTTGGATTTCATTACTTTGCCAGGGCTAAACAGCTGAACAGGGCACAACAATACGACAGTGCCATATTCTGTTATAAAAAGGCCGCAGACTGGTTCGCCAAAAAAGAACTGAAACTGCTGAACCTGCAGTCGCTTACCGAAATTGCCTATTTGTATTCGTACCGCAATGATATCGATAGCGCAGAGAATACCCTGGCAACCGTTTTCAACGAAACTGGTGAATTGGGAAAGGATTCTACCATTGTACTCATTGACGCCTACACGCTGAAAGCAAGAATTCTCTGTAATTACTCCGATTTCGAAAAAGCTGTTCACAATATGTCACGTGTGGTTGGTTTGTCCGAACATTACTACGGCCACAACCATATGCGCACGTCTTCGGCACACGGAAACCTGGGTATTGTTTATTCCCTGGCAGGTAAATACGATAAAACCATCTACCATTGTTCCCAGGCATCGGACATCATCCGGAAAATCCATGGCGATGAACACCCGCAGATTGCATCGGGTTATAATACCATGGGCAATGCATACCTTGATTTGGGTGATGTTGACTCGGCACAGATCATGCACGAAAAAGCCCTGCAAATAAGACTAAAAACCTTGGGGAAAAACCACTTACACACGGCCGCCAGCTACAGCAACCTTAGCGTGGTATTATACCAAAAAGGAGATTACCAAAAAGCCCTGGATTACGAAAAAATGGTTTATGGCATACGCAAAGAAGTGTATGGAGAAAAACATCCGCTTACTGCCCAATGCCTGAATAACTTCGGTGCTATTTATGAAGCTACCGGAAATCATTCGCAAGCATTAACCTGTCATCAGCAGGCGTTAGCTATTCGCGAGGCATCGCTTCCGGCCAATCATCCGGATATTGCCATGTCGTACATGAACCTGGCCAATGTATACCGGCACAGCAACCAGTTCGACAAGGCACTGAGCCATCACAACAAAGCCCTTGAAATAAATAAAGCCGTTTTTGGAAATTACAGTATCGATGTTGCCCGGAACATCGATAACATTGGTGATATTTACTTCAGAAAAGGCGATTATACCAAGGCCATCAGCAAGTTTACCGAAGCCATCCGGAATCTGAACACCGCCATGGAAGGCAAAAGCCACCCCGCCCTGGCCAATTATTATAACAATCTGGCCGAAGGTTACCTGGCCATAAACAAACCCGACCCGGCACTGCAATGTATTGACAGTGCCATCCAGGTCAATACCAAGGCAATGCCACTAACCGGAGGTCAGTCAGCATTGCTTGTCTCCGACCAACCGGCATACCTGGGGTCGGTTTACCTGAAGGCAAGGATATACACACGAATATACCAGGACAACAGGAATGATTTGCAGTCACTTGACCTGGCGATAAAAGAATATAAAAAGGCAGTCGGTTACATGCATACCTTACGAAGCGGATATTCGGGAGATGAATCAAAACAATGGCTTTCAGAAGAAAGCTCAGCTATTTTAACCAATGCCATCAATACCCTGTATTTGAAAATGCAAATCGCAGAGGACCCGGCCCTGACAGAGGAATTTTTCGGTCTCATGGAAACGGGAAAATACGGCATACTGCGCGAATCGATAACACGCAAAAAAGCCATGCAGATTTCAGGGATACCCGATTCGTTGATCCGGAAAGAAAGGCAATTGGCGGCTGAAATTCGCTCGTGCAAAGCGGAAATATTAAACCTCGACGCTAGCGTTGACAAGCTTTATGGAGCGGAAACAGGCCGGTTATACAAGAAACTTATCGGACTCGAAGAACAGTATGAAAAAATGAAGACCGTTTTTCTGAATGAATTCCCGGCTTTTGAAAAATTCGCCAAAAACGTCCCGGCAGTTACTTTTAGCAACATCCGCAATACACTTGACGGAAAAACCGCACTTATCTCCTATACAATAGCCGACACCATGCTTTACATTCAGGTTTTTACAACCGAAGGCGATCACCTTGTTCATGTTGTCATTGACTCCTCTTTTGCCACCTCCCTGCATAATTACCTTGCAAGCATCAAAACATATGAATTCGAAGATTTTATAACTGAAAGCAATTCCCTGTACAACAAACTTGTTGCGCCTGTGGAAAGGGTAATCAACAACAAAGAGCATCTGGTTATTGTACCCGACAAACAACTGCTGTATCTTCCTTTCGAAACGTTGTGCAATAATTGGAAACCGGCAGGGAATCCCGACTTTTCGCAGGCTCCTTACCTGATCAGAAAATTCGACATCGGTTACCACTACGCGGTCAATCTTCTTATTAATGCCATAAACAATGTGCCTGAACCATCGGGCCTTTCGCATGGGTTTATAGGTTTCGCCCCGGTATTTAAAACCGATAGTACAAACGGTTTTATCCTGGCCCAAAATAAAGTCATATTCGACACATTAACCAACAATGGCGAAATTATGCGCTCAGTATCGGTAAATGGCAATACGTGGAATGAACTGACCTATTCGGAAAACGAAATTCGCGACATTGTTACCTTATTCGACAACAAAGCCATTGTAGCCAGGGGATACCTCCATTCCAAGGCTAGCGAAAGAGTTTTCCGAAAAGAAGCCGGCCAATACAGCTTCATTCATATTGCTACCCATGGCATGCTTAACGAGTCATTTCCCGATCTTTCGGGATTGGTCTTTTCTCCATCGTTCCCTGGTGAGGATACCACAACAAACCCGCCCGAAGATGACGGTATCCTTTTTTCATCGGAGCTATACGACCTTAGCCTTAATGCCGGTCTGGTTGTTTTGAGTGCCTGCGAAACCGGAACCGGAAAACTGGTAAAAGGAGAAGGACTCATGTCGATGACCCGGGCATTCTTATATGCCGGCATCCCCAATATGGTTTATTCATTATGGAAAGTCGGGGATATAAGTACCCATAAGCTAATGGTTGACTTCTACAAAGGTATTTTAAGCGGGCTCAGTTATTCCAGGGCGCTGCAACAGGCAAAACTCAGCCTTGCCGGTGATGAAAAATATGCCTACCCCTTGTTCTGGGGTGGTATTACCCTGGTGGCCAGAGACCTGAATCCCATAACAGCTTACTGATTTACCACGAATTTTCCTGTATGAACAACCTGATCTCCCTCCAACAACTGCCAGTAGTATAGTCCGGGATACTCAACTTCAAAAGCGTAGGGAGGCAAAACAACTTGTTTAAAAACGAGCTTGCCCGTATTTTTTCGTACCAGCAGGGCCATTTTCTTGTCTTCTGGATTCTCCCAGTTGAATACAACTTTTGTATAAATTGAAAACACTGCTGAATCTG
>JAFGVG010000299.1 GCA_016938095.1 Bacteroidales bacterium | reverse complement strand
TGATAACATGACAGAAGGAGCTTTAATGGTTTATTCTAAAACATTGCAGCCCCAAAATGAAGCTGAAAGGCAGTCAAATTTCGAAAAATAAATCAGCAATCAAAAGGAATTTTAGTCAATGTTGCTTCCAAAGCCTTATCGTACTAATGCTCAGTACCCCGCAGCCATACCATCTTTCCGTGATTCACTGGCTCCATAGTAGACCTTTTCTTTTTCATCATACAGAATGGCCTGGTAACCTCCGTAGCCTCCCCGCGAGAAACTGATCTTGTGTCCACGGCCCATTAGCCCCCGAATGTTTTCGTAAGAGAAGCCGCTTTCGAGGTGCACTGTTCCGCCATCGCTCATTTTTTCACCCGTGGGCTGACTGCTTCCTTCATGCCTGATACGCGGAGCATCGCCTGCTTCCTGCAGGTTCATTCCAAAATCGATGAGGTTAACCACAATTTGTACGTGGCCCTGGGGTTGCATGGCACCTCCCATTAGTCCGAAGCTAATGTATGGCTTGCCTGCTTCGGTAATAAAGGCAGGTATAATGGTATGAAAGGGGCGTTTGTGGGGTTCATATACATTCATGTGGCCTTCGTCGAGGCTGAATAGTTCGCCTCTATCCTGCAAAATAAAACCCAGTTTTTCGGGTGTCATGCCCGAGCCCATGCCCCGGTAGTTGCTTTGTATCAACGAAACCATGTTGCCTTCACTGTCGGCCACCGTGAGATAAATGGTGTTGCCCTGTTCCAGTTCACCGGCGGGGTAGGAACGGGCTGCCTGTTTCGGATCGATCAGTTGATTTCGCTCGCGGGCATATTCTTTCGAAATGAGTTGTTCAACAGGTATTTCGTTGAAATCCATATCGGAATAGTATTTGGCGCGATCTTCAAAAGCCAGTTTTTTGGCTTCAATAAAAAGGTGCATGTATTCGTACGAACCAAAACCCATCGAAGCAAGGTCGTATTGCTCCAGTATATTAAGCATTTGCAGAACAGCCGTTCCCTGTCCGTTGGGCGGAAGTTCCCAAACATCGTAGCCCCGGTAGTTGGTCGAAACGGGTTCGACCCATTCCGAGCGATGATCTTCCATATCTTTCATTGTCAGGAAACCACCCTGTTGCTGCATGTAATCAACTATTTTATTGGCGATTTCACCCTTATAAAAAACATCGCGACCCTGTTGTGCGATCGTTTCCAGCGTGTTGGCCAGATAAGGATTTCTGAAAACTTCTCCTTTCCTGGGCGCCTTGCCATCGGGAAGAAAAATTTCTTCAAAACCGTCGTAGCGTTTTAAAAATTCACTGCGTTGCCAGTAATAGGCAATGAGCTCAGAAACGGGAAAACCTTCGCGGGCATAATCGATGGTGGGCTGAAGAATGGAAGTCATCGGCAATTTTCCAAACCGTTTATGCAGTTCAAACCATCCGTCGACACAGCCGGGTACCGAAACAGGCAGAGGCCCGAGTGCAGGAATCTTTTCAAAACCATTCGTTTTAAAATAATCGAGCGTCAGCTCATAGGGCGATCGGCCACTGGCGTTTAATCCATAGAGTTTTTCGTTGCGGGCATCCCAGACGATGGCAAACAGGTCGCCACCAATTCCGTTCCCGGTGGGTTCCATCAGCCCCAGACAGGCATTGGCCGCAATGGCGGCATCGATGGCGTTTCCCCCATTTTTGAGAATGTCGATGGCCACCTGGGTTGCCAGTGGCTGACTGGTGCATGCCATACCATGGGAGGCAATTACTTCGGAACGGGTGGCAAAAGGCAAACCGCTTATGCGGTCCTGTGCAAAGCTTGTTGTGGTGAGTACAGTTAGTACAATCAAAAAGTAAAATCTCATTTTTGTTTTAATAGGTGCACTGTAAATGTAGTGAAAGCATTTATTCTTTGCCAGCAACGCACGAAGATGCTGATTTTAAAACAGCAAAATAATTCCTGCTCCTGTAACAAAGGCCGGACTGTCTTCGAGCAGCCCGACACCCCCATAAAAATCGGCCTGGATTTTCGGAGTGAATAAATAGGTAATTCCAGCATTCAGTCGGGCATCGCGCACTTCGCGGGCCGGCAGTAAAACGCCTTCGGTAAAGAAACCGGTGCGTTCATTAAGCGAAAAACCTGCCGACGCGGAGAGAATACCCGATAAAAGCTGGTTTTGACCATCGTATTCGGCTCCTGCATTCATGCCCAGAGCAACTTGTTCGGAAAGATCAAATTCGAGGGCTACCATTACGCCCGGAACAAGGCTTATTTGTTGGTCGGTAAGGTCGCCGCTAGCCGAAAGCAGCACCGCCATTTGTACTCCGCTGTTTTCTTTTGACAACACATGTATTTTGCTTCCCAGATAAAAAGGCAAATGAAGATAGGTTTCATAAACACTGGTATGCCCATCGAGTCCAAAGCCCAGGCGCAATTCGGCCTGATCGATAATTCCCAGTCGGATGAGTGTGCTGTTCAGGCTGGTTTCGGCATAACGCTGGTTGTAGGCTGTATGAGCAAAGCCGGATTCAACCTGTAAATGCCCTTTTGCCACAGTGTAAGCCGATTCAGTCATGTCGGGCCGGTCACCATTTAATTCAACAGTCTGGGCCTTTAGTTGCAAATAAAGGATGGAAAATAAAACGGTCAATATGATGTAGCTTCTCATTTTAAATTTTGTTTTAGATTTTAAAGTGTTAAAAATAGAATTTCTTTTATTTTTAACGGAAATAAGAACCCTGAATTGGGAAACTTGTTGAATAGAAAACAAAGAATAATGGAATTTGCGAATATTGAAAAAAAAATAAAAGCTCTTCGGGCTGAACTCGATCAGCACAATTATTTGTACTACGTTAAAGCACAGCCTGTCATCAGTGACTTTGAATTCGATAAACTGCTGAAGCAGCTTGAAGAACTTGAAAAGGCCTATCCGCAGTTCGACGATCCCATGTCGCCAACAAAAAGAGTTGGTAGTGACCTTACCGAAGCTTTTCAGCAGGTTAAACACCGCTATCCGGTATTGTCGCTAACGAATACTTACAACGAAGGCGAGTTGCGTGATTTTGACAGGCGTATCCGAAAGGAAAGCAACCTTGAGCCTGAATACGTTTGTGAACTTAAGTTCGACGGGGTCTCGATCAGCCTCACCTATGAAAAGGGAATACTGAAACATGCAGTGACCCGTGGCGACGGGGTGCAGGGCGACGATGTGACCAATAATGTAAAAACCATTCGCAGTATTCCCCTGCATCTGCGGGGTGAAGGATGGCCCGATGAATTGGAAATCAGGGGTGAAGTGTTGATGCCTTTTGAAGTTTTCAGGCAGATTAACGAGGAGCGGGAGGCCAAGGGCGAAGCACCGCTGGCCAATCCGCGCAACAGTACATCGGGAACCATCAAAATGCAGGATTCTTCGGTAGTGGCCAGGCGTCGGCTCGATGCTTATTTTTACTACGTACCCGGCGAAATTAAATTGTCGGAAAGCCATTATAAGAACCTTGAGCTGGCCGCTTCGTGGGGATTTAAAATATCGGAACAGACAAAAAAATGTGCCAACATCGATGAAGTGCTCGATTTCATTCATTTTTGGGATCAGGAGCGCTCAAAACTGCCGGTGGCTACCGACGGGGTAGTGATAAAAGTCAATTCAATTGCGGTTCAGAATGATCTTGGTACAACCGCTAAATCGCCGCGCTGGGCCGTGGCTTATAAGTTCAAGGCCGAGCAGGCTGAAACTACTTTGCTGTCGGTCGACTATCAGGTAGGCCGTACCGGGGCGGTAACTCCGGTTGCCAACCTTGAAGCTGTTTTACTGGCCGGAACCACCGTTAAACGGGCTTCGTTGCACAATGCCGACATCATCGAAAAACTCGATCTGCATCTGAACGATGTGGTACTGGTGGAAAAGGGGGGGGAAATCATTCCCAAAATTGTGGGTGTGCGTAATGAGCTCAGGCATCCGCTTAACACGAAGGTTCAGTTTATTAGCCATTGTCCTGAATGCGGCACCGAACTGATGCGCATTGAGGGCGAAGCAGCGCATTATTGTCCCAACGA
>JAFGVG010000298.1 GCA_016938095.1 Bacteroidales bacterium | reverse complement strand
GCGTGGTTATTATCTTTTTCATTTTGGTGTTTAATTGTTTACTCCGTAGTATATACGACGACTCTTTAAAATTGTTCCTGTTTTCGCGCATTCTTTATAAAGATAGTGCAAAAAAGACAAACCAAGAACCAAGAACCAAGAACCAAGAGCCAAGAACCAAGAGCCAAGAGCCAAGAACCAAGAGCCAAGAACCAAGAACCAAGAGCCAAGAGCCAAGAGCCAAGAGCCAAGAACCGAGAAAAGAGACAAGGGGACGATGAGCAAATGAAAGAATGAAGGAATGAAGGAATGAAGGAATAGTTGAACATACTGACTGCAAGACTGCATGACTAAAAGACTAGAAGATTACTAGACAAGGAACAGCAGCAGTAGCAGCACCAGCAGCAGTCAAGTCACAAACCCCAATTCCCACACATCCAGTATCCAGTATCCAGTATCCAGCATCCGTCAAAACGCTACTCCCGTATATCCCCGTTGTATTTTATGTTTACCAGGGCCAGGCCATGGGCCGGCGCTGAAAAACCTGCCCGGTTGCGATCCCTGGCTTCGATAATGGTTGTCAGTTCAGCAGGGTAAAGCCTACCTCTTCCGATATCAACCAGGGTACCCACTATGGAACGCACCATGTTGCGCAGAAACCTGTCGGCTGTAATGGTAAAAAGCAGCTGATTGCCGGATTCCGACCAGTAAGCTTCCGAGATGCTGCATATATTGGTTCGCGCATTGCTGTGCAATTTGCTGAAACTGGTGAAGTCGCTGTGCCTTAAAAGCTCACCGGCTGCCTTGTTCATTATATCAATTTTAAGCGGTACGGTATAATGCCAGGCAAATTCACTGTTAAATGGATCTTTTGCGCTGCTGATGGTGTAAACGTAGGTACGCGACAAAGCCGAGTAACGAGCATGTGCATCGGCTTTTACACGATATAAGCCGGTAACAACAATGTCTTTTGGCAGTATGGCATTCAGCTGATAAACCAAGTGATCGTAGTTTTCAGTTGCCAGCCTTTCCGAATCAAAATGTGCAACAAAAAAACGGGCATGAACACCGGTATCGGTTCGTCCGGCTCCCGTTGTACCTATATTTTCGCGCAGGAGCATGCTCAGGGCTTTATCAATCTCCTGCTGCACCGATAAAGCATTTGGCTGTGACTGCCAACCGTGGTACCTTGTTCCGTTATAGGCGAGTTCAACGAAGTAACGGGCCATTGATAAGCGTTATGCGTTGGTTTGTTATGCCAAAAGTACTACAATAATCAGTGCTGAACCGGAAAAAGTAAAAGGGTATTTAACAATTTTTAACATAAGGCAGGATTCAGAAAAACAGTGGTTTAACATACTTTAACCAAGCGGCGGTGAAAGGTTGGGATCAAAAATTGTTACTTTAGCAGTTGGTTGTTACTTGCCAAGTGCAAACAACCGGCATGCTCTTTGCTACAATACTATTGCTAATCTAATGCTTTTTTCTATGGCGGATATTTCTATCCAGATTAAGGAACTTAATGAGAAGATTGAGCGCGAAAGCGCCTTTATTGAAAGGATAAACCAGGAGATCAGGAAAGTAATCGTTGGACAGAAACATTTGATCGATGGTTTATTGATTGGCTTGCTGTCCGACGGGCATGTGCTGCTCGAGGGCGTACCAGGTCTGGCCAAAACGCTGGCTGTTAACACACTGGCGCACACCGTCAATGCTGCCTTTAACCGTATACAGTTTACCCCCGATTTGTTGCCTGCCGACCTGATTGGAACCATGATTTACAGTCAGAAAAATGAGGAATTCCAGGTTAAAAAGGGTCCGGTGTTTGCAAACTTTGTCCTGGCTGATGAAATAAACCGTTCGCCAGCCAAGGTGCAGAGCGCTTTGCTTGAAGCAATGCAGGAAAAACAGGTTACCATCGGAAGTAACACCTTTGAACTTCCCAGGCCCTTTATGGTGCTGGCTACTCAAAATCCTATCGAACAGGAAGGAACTTATCCGCTTCCCGAAGCACAGGTTGACCGCTTTCTGCTGAAACTGGTCATTACCTATCCTTCAAAAGAGGAGGAAAAACAGATTATGCGCGAAAACACGGCACATGAATTCCCGGCTGCCAATGCCATACTTAGCACCGACGATATTCTCCGTTCGAGGGAAACCGTTAAAGAAGTATACCTCGATGAAAAAATTGAACAATACATCCTGGATATTGTATTTGCAACCCGTTTCCCTGCTGATTACCACATGCCATCGTATACAAATATGATCCAATACGGGGCTTCCCCCAGGGCCAGCATTAACCTGGCAAAGGCTTCCAAAGCCTACGCTTTCATCAAACACCGGGGATTTGTTATTCCCGAAGATGTAAGAGCGGTATGTCACGATGTGCTCCGTCACCGCATTGGACTAACCTATGAAGCCGAAGCAGAAAACATGACCACCGAGGATATTGTCACTGAAATTCTGAACAATATTGAAGTGCCCTGATATGATCAAATACCTGCGCTATATATTGCTTTTTGTATTGCTTACGGCTTTCAGTCCAAAAGCCGGTGCACAGCATTTCATCGGGCTTAATCCAACCGAGATTGCCGCACTGATGAAGTCGGCTTATCCCCAGTTTAAACTCGACAGGAATGCTGTGAATCACGATTACAAGTACCTCAAGTATGTCGATAAGATCAGTGAGCAAACTGCACTTTTTTTTCTGTCGGACAAAAACACCTGTACTTATGTACGTTGGATGTCGGATTATGCCAATCTTAACGATATACTGGGCATGCTAAACAGCAATTATAAAAAAAGCGGAGGGAACTCGTGGACATATACCCATAAAGGCGAAAGCTATACCGTGAAGCTAGTGGAGGAGGAATGGTATTTTACCGTTACCTACAGGAAAAATTAGAAATGCTGTCATCGCAACTATGGAAACCAATGAATTACTGAAGCGTGTACGGAAAATTGAGATAAAAACAAGGGGTCTCTCCAGGAATATATTTGCCGGCGAATACCATTCGGCATTTAAGGGCAGGGGAATGGCTTTCAGTGAAGTCAGGGCTTACCAGTATGGCGATGACTTCAGAAATGTCGACTGGCATGTTACGGCAAGGTTCAATCATCCTTACATTAAAATATACGACGAAGAGCGTGAACTTACAGTGATGCTCCTCATTGATATCAGCGGTTCGGGCGATTTTGGCTCACAAACCCGGAAGAAAAGTGCCATGATTACCGAAATTGCTGCCGTGCTTTCATTTTCGGCTATTCAGAATAACGACAAGGTAGGTGTGATAATGTTTTCCGACCGCATAGAACGATTTATTCCACCCAAAAAAGGCCGTCAGCATATATTGAAAATTATCCGTGAATTAATCGACTATCAGCCCGGAAGTAAACACACAAGCCTTACCGTTCCTTTGCAATACCTTGTAAATGTTATCAAAAAGCGAAGCACTGCTTTTCTGATCACCGATTTTATGGATGAGAATTACGAGGAAGCCCTGAAAATTGCAGCCAAAAAGCATGATCTGGTGGGTTTGTGGATTAGCGACATTCGTGAGTCGGAGCTGCCTCCTGTAGGTTTAATGAAGGTTAAGGATGCTGAAACCGGACAGTTGGCCTGGATAGATACCAGCAATCTGCTCACACGCAATGCTTATCAGGATGCATATCGTGCAAAACAGGAGGAAACTATTGACCTGTTGCGGAAAAACGGCATCGACTATGTAACCATTGCTTCGCACGAAGACTATGTTAAACCACTCATGCGACTGTTTAACAAACGATCCAGATGAGACGGAAGACCTTTACATATTTTTTGATACTTGCATTGGGCATTTCTGCATCAAAGGCTCAGGAAATTCTGGTGCGGGCAGTTCTCGATACCAACAGGGCACTGATTGGCGATCAGCTAAAGCTGAATATCGAAGTGGAAAAGTCCGGAGACTGGCAGGTTAACTTCCCGGCGCTGAACGATACGTTAAGTGAAAAGGTTGAGATAATTGCTGTTTCAGCCATCGACACCACGCCAATGGGCTCCGGAAGGGTTAAACTCACTCGCGAAGTATTGGTTACCGTTTTTGATACTGGTTTTTATGAGATTCCCCCGTTACACTTCATGCTTACCAGTGGTTTACACCGCGATACACTTAAGTCACTGCCTGTGTTTTTTGAAATAGTATCGGTTAAAGTTGACTCGGCATTGCACGATATTAAAGCTATTGAAAGGATGCCGCTCCGTGCCATGGAAGTTCTTCCCTATCCGGTTGCAGCCCTGGTTCTGTTTTTACTTACCTGGGTAATTATCCACTACATCAAAAAATGGCGGAAGCGTAGTGTTCGCACACAGGCAGGTGTTCCCGATGAGCCTGCTCATGTGATTGCTTTGCGTGAACTCGAAAAACTAAAGGAGGAGAAACCCTGGCAGCATAACCGGGTGAAATATTATTACAGCCGGATATCGGAGATTTTAAGGGCATATATCGAACAGCGCTTTCAGATTCCTGCACTGGAACAAACCACCCACGAAATCGTGCAAATTATAAGAGTACCCATGGTGGGTGCTGCTGCATCGCAAAATCTGGCGGCTATATTGCAATTATCCGACCTGGTTAAGTTTGCCAAAGTAATTCCCGATGCCGGGGAAAGTGCCGTTCAGCTAACCAAGGCTGTGGCTTTTGTTACCGATACAATGATGTCCGAAAAAATACAAACCGACGAGGCCCCTGGTGAAATGATCATTAGTAATAATAACCAAGTATTGCAGCATGATTGAGTTGACATTTGCACATCCGGGTTATTTATATCTCCTGCTGGTTATTATCCCGGCTGTAGTGTGGTATGTGCTGAAAAACAATACCACGCAGGCCGATATGCAAGTTCCCACCGTGTCGTCGGTGGCGGGTATGAAGAAGAGTTTAAGGGTGTACCTTCGGCATGCTCCCTTTGTGCTGCGAATGCTGGCAGTTGGATTGCTCATTGTGGTGCTGGCGCGTCCACAATCCACCAACAGGTGGCAGGACGAAACCATTGAAGGGATTGATATTATGATTGCCCTGGATATCTCAGGGAGTATGCTTGCAGCTGATTTCTCTCCAAACCGCATAGAGGCCTCAAAAGATGTTGCTGCCGAATTTGTTTCGGGCAGACCTTCGGACCGAATGGGTATTGTGCTTTTTGGTGGGGAAAGCTTTACCCAATGCCCGCTTACCTCCGATCATGCGGCATTGATAAATTTCCTGAATGAAGTGGAGGTTGGCATCATCGAAGATCAGTCCACAGCCATTGGACTGGGTTTGGCCAATGCGGTAAAACGACTTAAAGACAGCGATGCAAAAAGCAGGGTGGTAATTCTGGTTACTGACGGCGTTAACAATGCCGGTTCGGTTGACCCCATTACTGCTGCTGAAATTGCCAAAACCTTTGGCGTAAGGGTATATACCATTGGTGTGGGTACCATTGGTACAGCACCCTATCCGATACCCGACAGGTATGGGAATATTTTTTACCAGCATATGGAGGTTGAAATTGACGAAGTCATATTGAAGAACATTGCGGCCATGACCAACGGGGAATACTTCAGGGCAACCAATAACCAGAAGCTTAAAGAGATATACAAGGAAATCGATCAGATGGAGAAATCCAAGATAGATGTGAAGCAATACTCACGTAAGCACGACGAGTACAGGGTTTTTGCAGTTGCAGCCCTAATACTGCTGATGTTCGAGGTATTGCTCAGGACTACGGTATTACGCACCCTTACTTAATGTTTGACGGTATGTTTAACTTTGAACATAAGGAATACCTTTGGTTGTTGGGCCTCATCCCGGTATGGGTTGTTTTGTTTATTTTGCAACATTACCGGCGTAAACGCGATTTACGCAGGCTGGGTAATCCAACGCTGCTTACTGAACTTATGCCCGGATTTTCGCCATTCCGGCGCGGCCTTAAATTCTCCCTCCTGATGCTGGTGATCGGGCTGATTATTGTTGCCCTGGCAGGTCCCCGCTTTGGATCGAAGTTAACGCAGGTGAAACAGAACGGCATCGATATCATCTTTGCACTTGATGTTTCAAACAGTATGCTGGCCGAAGATATCAAGCCGAACAGACTGGAAAGAGCCAAACAGGAACTTTCGAGATTGCTTGACAGATTAGATGAGAACCGGATAGGGTTGATTGTTTTTGCTGGCGAAGCTTATACCCAAATTCCCATAACCAACGATTACCTTTCAGCCAAGATGTTTCTTTCGGGCATAACCACCGAAATGGTATCGCGACAGGGTACGGCTATCGGACAGGCTATCGAACTGGCTGTTCGGTCGTTCAGCTCTGCTTCAGAAGCGGGGAAAGCACTGGTTATTATCAGCGACGGTGAAAATCACGAAGGAGGCATTGAAGATGCCATAAAGAAAGCCCGTGAAAAGAACATAACCATATTTACCATTGGAATGGGAACTGGTGAGGGCGTTCGCATTCCGTTAAACAATGCTTATAACCGCGATTACCGGCGCGATAAGGATGGCAATTTTGTGATTACCCGAATGAATGAGCAAATGCTTGTTGATATTGCGTCTGAAGGAAAGGGCAGGTATTATCGTGCCAATATGCCCGATATGGGACTGAACAACATTCTGAGTGAACTGGAAAAATTAGATAAAGCAGAATCGGAGACAAAGGTTTATACTGAATATGAACAACAGTTCCCGGGTTTGATATGGATTGCCCTGGCATTGCTGGCACTGGAATCCATTTTACTCGAAAGAAAAAACAAATGGCTCGGCAGTATCCATTTGTTTGATCGTTTGAAAAGAAATGTTCAATAAAACTCAGGAGGGCACTGATGAGAACAATAACTGTTTTGATATTTACCTTAATTGCTTCAGGAACATTTGCCCAGGCAGACAGAAAGTATATTCGCAAGGGCAACGGCAATTATGGTGATGGAAATTTTCAACAGGCCGAAGTAGAATACCGGAAAGCATTGGAAGAGAATCCGGCTTCTGCCAAAGCCGACTATAACCTGGGCAATGCCCTGTATAAGCAACAACAATTCGATGCAGCTGCCTCTAAATACGAATCGCTTACCGAAAAAGAGAGTAACCATAAGGATAGGGGACGTTATTACTATAACCTTGGGAATACGCTATACCAGAAAAAACAATATGGCGAAAGTGTTGAGGCTTTCAAAAATGCGCTGCGAAACAATCCCGCCGATATGGATGCCAAACATAATCTTCAATTGGCTATGAAAATGCTGCAACAACAACAGCAGCAGCAACAGCAGCAACAACAACAAAACAAGAAGGACGATCAGCAACAACAACAGAAACAGCAGGATCAGCAAAAGGATGAAAAAAACAATCAGGATAAAAACGATCAGCAACAGCAAAACAATCAGCAACAACCTCAGCCGCGAAAGGACGAAATTTCGGCCGAAGATGCTGAAAGACTGCTGAAAGCGCTTGAAAACGAAGAGAAAGAGGTTCTGAAACGGGTACAGGAACGAAAAGAACGATCGGGAAAGGCCGAAGTTGAAAAAAATTGGTAATTAATATAAGGTTTGGAATAATGCGTACAGTACAGGTTATTATCATGCTTTTTATGCTTTCGGGATTAATCCGGGCACAGGAAGTCCGGTTCAACGCCGAGGCCACACCAAGTGTGTTGCGGGTGGGTGAGCAGTTTAACCTTACCTTTACGTCTGATCATGAACTGGAAGGTATTACCTTGCCGGCAATGAGCGACTTTGAGTTACTCGGAGGCCCCAGCGAAAGCGTAAGTCAGAGTGTGTATTCCGTAAACGGCCGCACTACCACCTCGCTGGTATTTCAATATACCTATTTTTTGCGGGCATTAAAAGAAGGCAAATTCACTGTTAATCCGGTGGCGGTAAAAATCAAGGGCAAAACCTACCGGTCGAATACGGTTAATATTGAGGTAGCCAGGGCGGTATCACAGCCTGCTAACAAAAAGCCGTCGCAGCCGGTTAGCAATACCAGGCAGTCTTCGTCGGGGTTAAGCGAAGATGATCTGTTTGTAAGGCTGGTACTTGATAAACGCGAGGCCTATATTGGCGAACAAATACTGGCCACGTTTAAAATTTATACCAAAACCAACCTTTCGGGTATCGATCAGGCATTCAAAGGACCTGATTTTGTTGGTTTTTTCACGGAACCAATGGAAATACCGCCGCTCAGAAATCTTCAGCGTGAGGTAGTCGACGGCGATATATACTACACCGGGGTTATCCGTAAGATGGTAGTCATACCCCAAAAGGCAGGGGAAATAACCATCAGCCCGTTTCACCTTGATGTGACCGTTCGGCGCGAAATCAGGCGCAGAATAGCTGATCCTTTTTTTGAAGACTTTTCCATTCCCGATATTCAGGAAATGGGTGTGACCCTTAAAAGTAAGTCGGTCAAGGTAAAGGTTAAACCCCTGCCCGGTAATGCACCTCCTTCATTCAAAGGCGCTGTGGGTAGTTTCGACCTGAGTTCTTCGCTCAACAAAACGCAGGTTGCCACCAACGAACCGCTTACACTGAAAATTGCCCTGACAGGCCGTGGTAACCTTAAGCTGGTAAATGAACTAGACGTTGAGGTGCCATACGATATGATAAAATATGATCCGGTAATCAATAACCGTATGGATAACCCTCTCTCGGGTTCCAAAATATTTGAATACCTTATTTTGCCAAAAGTGGCCGGAAATTTCACCATTCCGCCGGTAAACTTTACTTACTTCGACACCGGGCAGAAAGCCTATAAAACCCTTAGCACAAAGGCCTATGAAGTTGAAGTGGTAAAAGGGCAGAACGATTCGCTGATGGCCATCGTACCGGGTGTGAACAAAGAAGATGTCAGATTGCTCAGTCAGGATATTCGTTTTATCAAAACAAAGCCCTTACATGTGAAGACCATTGACCGTTTTATTGGGTCAACGGCCTGGTATTACCTGGCTTATATTCTGATACTTTTTATTTTTGCTGCCCTGGTATTTTACCACAACAGGGTGATCAGACAGCGTGCGGATACAAAATTGGTAAGGTTACGCAGGGCTGACAAGTATGCCCGAAAGCGTCTCAAAAAAGCTGAATTGTTGCTGAAACAAGGCAATAATGCTGCCTTTTTTGAGGAATTGCTTGGCGCAACCTGGGGATACCTGAGCGATAAGCTGAATATTCCATTGTCCTCACTATCGAAAGAATCGGCAACAGTGACTTTGCAACAGCGTGCGATTGATCAGACTTTATCCGACAGGCTTTTTGAGATAATCAGTACCTGCGAGATGGCAAGATACGCGCAGGGATCCTTACCTGTTGCCGGGGATGAAATTTACCGCAATGCGCTGGATGTTATTACGCTTTTGCAACAGAAATTGAGATGAGATTATATGTGCTACAGGAAAATATGAAATACAGAGCCATGAAATATCTTGCATCTTTAATTGTCGCCACCCTGGCATTGTCCGTTTGGGGTCAGACCCCGGCTTTGGAAGGTTATACGGCAGATTCGCTTATAGCCCGGGGTAACAGTTATTATATGCAGCATCAATACAATAAGGCCGCCGAATATTATGAACGTGTAGTTGATATGGGCCTTGAATCTGCTGGATTATATTACAATCTTGGAAATGCTTTTTATAAACAAAAGCGAATGGCCGAAGCCATACTTTTTTACGAAAAGGCCCTGCTGCTGCATCCGGGCGATGATGACACCCGGCAAAATCTGGCCCTTGCCAATTCGCAAATTTTAGATAAGATTGATGCCGTCCCGGTTTTCTTTCTTAAAAGATGGTTGAATGCCTTTAGGGATATTATGACTCCTGATCAGTGGGCCGTAACCGGGTTGGTTTTGTTTATTATTTCGATGGCAGGCTTTCTGATGTACGTGGTCGGTCGTAATATTGCTATACAAAAGGGTGGGTTTGCTGTTGGCATAGTGCTGCTGCTGATTTCGCTTTTGAGTGTGGCCATGACATTGGGCCGCATGCAAAATATCAGAAAACACGACCATGCCATTATCATGGATACATCGGTTAATGCACACAGCTCGCCAGATAAACAAAGCACCAGCGTTTTTATTCTCCACGAGGGGACCAAGGTGATGGTAGTCGACAGCGTTCAGCGCTGGAAGGAAATAAGATTAGCCAATGGAAACCAGGGATGGGTTCCGGCCACAGTGCTCCGGCATATATAGATCGTGGCCACTTTCAAGTTAATACCTTACATCAAAGTCAGTGAAACCCGCTAAGGGTCCATCGTAGCTATCTACCATTTTTACAACAGCCCTGGGAGGCCCCTGGTGGCACCAGGTAAGAAAATCTGCCAGCTGAATATCATCACCTTCGGCTTCGATATATACGTCGCCGTTCGGCAGGTTTCTGGCAAAACCTGTTATGCCCAGTGATGAGGCTATATTTTGCACGGCATAACGAAATCCAACCCCCTGAACCCTTCCTGTTACCCTTATATTCTTGTGTTTTTTGCCTGTTACGGTCATGTTATACCTGATTTGCTGCTGTGTATATAGGGTAAAAGTACGTATTTTTGCTCGTTAATAAGTGCTTACGGACTTACCGGCACCGGATAACCCGGTGTTCGTCTCCCTGCTGGCGACATAACCGTCACGCTAATATTTGTAAAGTATAACTATTTAAAATGTATTAGATTGATAGCTATTTCAAGCCGAATGATCAGCATAATTTATTCCCGCGTATTGCAAAACTTTTTGTACTGTGATATGTTTGTATACTAAAACACGAAACATGAAGAACATCATCACTTTTTCAGCCATATGGATTGCCCTTTTATTCCTGGTACCTGCAAATGCACAGTCACAAAAATCATTTCACGATTTTACGGTAACGGATATCAATGGCAAAGCATTTCCCCTTTCGTTGCTTAAAGGGAAAAAAGTTCTGGTGGTGAATACAGCGTCGAAATGCGGATTAACCCCGCAATATGCCGACCTGGAAAAGCTTTATAAAGAATTTGGCGGTGACGGTTTTACCATTATCGGATTCCCGGCCAACAATTTCATGGGGCAGGAGCCTGGAACCGACGAAGAGATCAAAACCTTCTGCATGGTAAATTATGGCGTATCCTTTCCCATGATGTCAAAAATTTCAGTAAAGGGGAAGGATATGGCCCCGCTTTATCAATGGCTTACCACTAAGGATTTGAACGGAGTCATGGATTCCAATGTCAGCTGGAATTTCCAGAAATACCTGATTGACGAAAACGGACGGTTGGTGGATATGGTACCTCCGAAAGAAAAACCATATAGCGAAAAGATACTGAGCTGGGTTAAGGGAAATTGATCAGGGTTCAATCCGTTCAATAATGGTTTGATCAATTTTGCGCACATTGTCCTGCAGTACTTTTACCGTTGACTCCCTTCTGACATTTAGCCTGATTGGGATACCCGGATAAAAGATGTATTCAAACGAATTGTCATCGCTGGTATTAATAGCCGATTCATTTACGGTCCTATGCAATGCCTGTTCCAGCACCCCTGCCTCCCGCAGATAATCCGTTAAAAAAGCTTTTGCTTTATCGGGAAGTATTCGCATACGCTGAACCAGTAAACACCGGTTATTTTCGTAATCCACATTTTTGACAAATATAATACCGTCGCCATCAATGGGGTCTCCGCCAAGTAAATTTGGCAGCTGTTCCTTGTAATTGTAAAACTCCCCTCGCTCGAAACTACGGCCAAACGGGAAATGAATGATTTGTAACTCATTAAATATCAATAATTCAATGCCTCGTTTGGTATTGTAAACGGCGAATAAAGGTTCCAGGGCTTTCTTAAGTTCTGCCTTCTTGGTTTTATCATTTTTGGCCATATCGTCAATAGATTCCTCCATCAACAAGGTTATCAGGTTGCTGATATCCTGCCAGTTCTGAATACCTATAAATGCCCCCGTTTTATCAGTAGTATAAATAACGTTGGTAACTTCGTAACGCGAAAGTCTTTTGCGCAGGTGACCGGGCAGGTTGAAGATATTGAAAAGCGCATTTTCAACCCGCCAGCGTATGGTATAGGCCGATGTATCTTCATCAATTACTTCGAAATGTGCCAGGTATTGCGATGAATCGTTCTGGGTCATCTTTTTGTCCTGCCAGGTTTGTTTGATTTTGGTGATGTTAAAATGAAAGGTGTCACCTAATGCCCAGCCGGCAACAAAGGGAACTTTTGTGGTATCGGGCTGACCCGTTGCAGACACGGCAACAAATAACATAGCTGTCAAAAAAACAAACCAACTTTTCTGATTCATATACGCCTCCGTTTTTTCCTGTTCGTGCTGCAAATTGTATTCCATAATCATGGAACATGTCAAAAATAATCTTTTTCAGGTAACCTTGGCACAGAGGTGGGTACTTATCAGGTGATATAACGGGTTTATTTGCATTTGTCATTGGCAGATTTTCATAACTTTGATAAGGTTATCGGGGATGCATTAACCCCATAAACCATAAACCCAACGGTTGATTTTATGAATTAAAACCAAGGCATTATGAAAAAGGAGTCGTCAATTGAGCGCCGGCAATTTCTGAAGCTTTCATCAACCGCCGTGCTGGCTGGCTTTGCCGGAAAAATTTCGGGCCATCCCCTGCAGGAAGAAAAGTCAATCATTGAGCAGGCTGCCCAAAAGGTTGGCCGTTTTTCCCGTCGTAAACTTGGGTACAGTCAGCGCGAGGTATCTGTTCTGCTGGGCGCGGGCGATATGGCCCCTATGCTTATGGAAGCAGGTGTTTTGTGTGGAATGAATTACTGGCACAAAGCTAACCGCTGGATGACCAACGGAGCGCCGGAGACCAT
>JAFGVG010000297.1 GCA_016938095.1 Bacteroidales bacterium | reverse complement strand
TGGGTGATCGGCAGTCTTATCCATGTTAAGAAAAACTACGATATGCGTGTCAAATACTCGGTTACCAATGCGTTGCGCAGAATTGACACTTCCAGCATCCTGTTTTTCCTGGGCATATTGCTGGCCGTCTCGGCACTCGAAGCCAACGGTATACTGCATGAATTGGCAGGACACGTAGTGGCGCATGTTAAAAACGAATATGTGATTGGTACTATTCTTGGAATATTTAGCGCAATTATCGACAATGTGCCGCTTGTGGCAGCTGCACAGGGTATGTTTGATATGAATGTTTACCCGATGGATCATCCGTTCTGGGAATTTCTGGCATTGTCAGCCGGAACCGGTGGAAGTGCTATAATAATCGGCTCGGCTGCAGGTGTTGCTGTTATGGGTATAGAAAAAATTGATTTTTTCTGGTATCTGAAAAACATCAGCCTGTTGGCATTACTGGGATTTTTTGCCGGATTGGGCGCTTTTATTTTACAACAAATGATTTTCTAAAGGCATTAACCAATACCTAAGGGTATGCGATTGCTGATCATCGAAGACGAAGCCAAGGTAGTGGCCTTTCTGAAAAAAGGCCTCGAAGAGAACGGCTATACTGTTGATGTGGCATACGACGGTCAGGAAGGTGCCGAAAAGGTCAGCCAGGCAGCCTATGATATTATTTTACTCGATCTGGTATTACCCCATATCAGCGGACTGGAATTGTGCCGGATGATTAGGGAAAAAGATCAGCAGGTACCCATACTCATGCTGACTGCCCTTGGTTCTACCGAAGATAAGGTTATCGGGTTTGAAGCAGGTGCCGACGATTACCTTACCAAGCCCTTTGAATTTAAAGAATTGCTTGTACGGATCAGGGCGCTTGTTAAGCGAACTTCAGTGTCTCAGCCAAAGCTTTCTGTACTCAGGGTATATGATATTGAACTCGATTTACAGCGAAAAACAGCCAGGCGGGGTGGCCATATTATAACCCTTACGGGCAAAGAGTTTTCATTGCTCGAGTATCTCATGCTTAACAAAGGCAGGGTGCTTTCAAGGGCTGAACTTGCCGGTAAAGTGTGGGATATCAATTTCGACACCGGTACCAACGTGGTGGATGTTTACATCAATATCCTCCGGAAAAAAATCGACCGGGATTTCGACAGGAAGTTAATACATACCCGGGTTGGACTGGGTTATATTTTTGACGAGGAATAATGGAAATCCGCAGAAAACTGACCTATCAATTCAGTGCAACAGTGGCGGTGCTGTTGTTTCTTTCGTTTTTGGCTATTTATTTGTCCTTTTCAGAGTCGCGCAAAGCGGAGTTTATCGACCGGCTTAAAAGTAAGGCAAAACTGGTTGGCCAGATGCTGATTGATATCGAGGAGATTGATGTTGAACTGCTCAGAAAAATTGAACAGAACAACCCGCTGAACTTATCCAATGAAAAGGTAATCATCTACGACGATTGGAACCGTCAGTTGTTTGTGAATTTTGCAGATACCAGCATTTCAATCACAACTTATTTTATGAACCAGGTAAGGGCCAGGGGAGAGTGGCGTTATGTGCAGCATCCTTATGAAATATACGGTTTGCAATATTCCGGTCCAAAGGGAAGAATTTTCGTATTTGTGGCAGCCACTGATATTTTTGGCCGTAAAAAGCTGACCATGTTGGGAAATATTTTGCTTTTTGTATTTGTGGTGAGCCTGGCATTTGTTTTTATTGCGGGGCGGTTTTTTGCCAATCAGGCCCTGAATCCTATAGAAGGCATCATTGCCCGGGTTGATGAAATTGGTATATCCAACCTCGATGCCCGCGTGGAAGAGGGCAACGGCAAGGACGAGATCGCCAAACTGGCCATTACCTTCAATAATATGCTCCAACGCCTCGATTCATCCTTCAGGATACAGAAAACCTTTATTGCCAATGCGTCACATGAGCTCAGGAATCCACTCACAGCCATAACCGGCCAACTCGAAGTGATGCTGATGACACCAAGATCTGCAGAAGAATATCGCAATACACTGAAATCGGTTCATGAGGATATTGTCAGTATTAACCAGATGGCCAATAACCTTTTGTTGCTTGCACAAACCAGCCTTGACAGTGCGTCCCACAATTTTGTCCGCATAAGGATTGATGATATATTATGGCATACCGTCAACGAAATGAAAGTGAAATATTCCGATTACCAGATTAACATAAATTTCAGCACAAACATTGATGATGAGGAAAACCTTATGATAATGGGTAACGAACAATTGATGCGAATTGTTTTTGTCAACCTGCTGGAGAATGCCTATAAATATTCCGATAAAAAAAAGGTAAGCATTTTGGTTGATCAACAAAGCGATCAGTTAAGCATTGGTTTTGCAGATGAAGGATATGGTATTGCTGATGATGAGATAAATTTGGTTTTTAACCCCTTTTACAGGGCCAGGCAAGTTGTACACCGTAAAGGACATGGCATAGGCCTGTCGCTGGTGGAAAATATTGTTACCCTGCATCAGGGATATGTCTCGGTTAACTCAAGGTTGAATGTGGGCTCTACCTTTACCATTCATCTGCCCGTGCATCAATCCCCCGGGTCTTTAGCCAACAGCTAATGGCCAAAAGCCAAAAGCTATATCCATTTTTAATCCATTTTTAATCTGTTTTATATACAAATCTGCCTGATTAAGTCTAATTTCGTACAGCAACAAACAGAGAAGCATCATCAGGAATTCCTGCATGAAGCAAAACGAATGATTGGTTTAGTCTATTTTTTTTCTTTTTGATGTGAATCCTTTAACGGGTTAACGGGCTCCTTGAAGCAGAAGGAGCCCTTAATTTTTTATA
>JAFGVG010000296.1 GCA_016938095.1 Bacteroidales bacterium | reverse complement strand
TTTATTTTGTAACATTTGTTACAAACGGTAAATAAATGGATCATATATATACTGCATTGGCGGAAACCAATGTTTTTCAAGGCCTCACAGCCGGAGACGTTGCTGATTTGCTCGATGGCAGACCGTTACGGATTAAGGAATATACACGTGACGAATACGTGGCTTACGCCGGAGACACCTGCTATGATATGCTGTTTGTCATAAAAGGATCAGTAAGGGGAGAAATGAGCGATTTTTCGGGGAAGACACTGAAAATTGAAGACATAGTTGCGCCCCGCCCTTTGGCGGCAGGCTTTGTATTTGGCAAAAACAACCGCTTCCCGGTAAACATTATTGCCAACGAATCATCCACCATCCTTACCCTGCCCAGGGATGTGCTCATTTACACCCTGCAAAACAGCAGAACGGTGTTGCAGAATTATCTCAATGCCATTTCGAGCCGTACCCAGTTTCTTTCCGATAAAATCCATTTCCTGTCGTTTAAAACCATAAAGGAAAAAATTGCCTACTTTTTACTGAACAACATGCCCAAAAACAGTCCGGTTATGGTGATGAAACAAACACAAAATGAACTGGCCGATTTATTCGGTGTTGCGAGGCCCTCGCTGGCAAGGGCCATAGCCGAACTCGAAGAAGAAGGCATGCTGCGTGCCGAACGAAGGGAAATCACCATTCTCGATAAAGAAAAATTGAATAAATTGCTGAACTATTAATTCAAAAACCTATGCAAAACCTGATTTTAACGACTACGCCTTCGCTTGAAGGGAAAAAGATCACCCGCTATTTCGGGATTGTTTCGGGTGAAGCGATCATTGGTGCCAACCTGTTCCGAGACATTTTTGCAGGTATCCGCGACATTGTCGGTGGCCGATCAGGATCGTACGAGGAAGTTCTCCGCGAAGCCAAGCAAAACGCCATAAACGAGATGGAAGAGGCAGCCCGGAAACTGGGCGCTAACGCTGTGGTGGCCGTGGACCTCGATTATGAAACCATTGGCAGCAATGGCAGTATGCTTATGGTAACCGCGAGCGGCACCGCCGTGCTTATTGAAGGATGAAAAATCAGCCTTTGGTCCGTTGTCCCTGGTCCAATACGCACCCATTGCTGACTCAATACCACGATGCTGAATGGGGTGTACCGCAGCACAATGAAACCAGGGTATTCGAGTTGTTTTCACTCGACTGTTTTCAGAAATAACCAGTTAACCTGATAATCGGGCTTTTATTGCAATTTACGGTTGCACTCGGCAATCATCTGTTGGTTTTCGGTGGAGCCCCATTGTGGCATAAACGAATGAGCAGGTATATACGTCGCGAATTTTTCCTTTGCCTTCTGAAACAAAGGTAACGCATTTTTAGGACCCCCTTTGAACATAGGTGGTGTATAGTAAACATTGCAAGCCATCAAAAAATAGGCCCGCGGATTTGAAGGATCTGCCGCTATAGCCTGCTTAATTGCTTCATCTGCCTTTTTTGAAAAATTCAGTGCCCGCGAAGCCGGATCAACCTGAAGCCTGGCCTGGTATAAAAAGGCCTGGAGTGCCAGCAGTTCCGATGCCCCGGGTTTAAGTTCAAGCGCTTTGGAGATTAAGGGTTGTGCCTTATCGAGCAATTCATCCTTATGTTCACTCACCAGCGATTGCTGACTGGCCTGGATGTATGAAAATGCCTCGTAGTAAAAGCCCAGCCAATCGCTTGTATGCGTACGCATCAGCATATTAAAATAAAAGGCTGCTGCCAGATACTGATCAACTGTTTTGGCCTTGCTGATCATGTGTACCCCGGCAAGATACTCCGAGGAGTCGGGTTCAGCCTGCGCTGTCACCGGAAAATAGATACCCAGGAACAAAAGTCCTGTCAATATGGATTTTTTCATACAATGTGTTTTTCGGCATGATATGATGACCGCACCAGCGGACTGCTTTCTACCACTACAAAACCCTTGGCAATTCCTACCCTATGGTAAGCTTCAAATTGCTCCGGTTCAATATAGGCAACTACCGGCATATGCTCCTGGGTGGGCCTGAGATACTGACCTATGGTCATAACTTTCACACCAACCGACAGTAAATCGTCCATAACCGTATACACCTCTTCGGTAGTTTCGCCTAAACCTAGCATTATACCGGATTTTGCGGTAATACCCGACCGTGTTATGATGCCCAGCACATCAAGACTGGTGCGATATTTTGCCCGGCTTCGTATCTGACTGCTCAGGCGCTCAACCGTTTCGAGGTTATGTGAAATAACCTCGGGGCCTGCCGCAATGATCTGTTGAACCAACTCCGGCCTACCCTGAAAATCAGGGATCAACACCTCCATGGTAGTGCCCGGATTCAACTCCTTCACCCTGCGTATGGCAGCAGTCCAAAGCCCTGCTCCCAGGTCAGGCAAATCGTCCCGGTCAACCGATGTGATTACACAATGCTTAACCCCCATGGTTTTAACCGATTCAGCCAGTCTGTCGGGTTCGGTCCAGTCAACCGGCAGCGGTTTACCGGTAGGAACCGAACAGAACTTGCAGTGCCGGGTGCAAATATTGCCCAGAATCATAAAGGTGGCAGTTCCGCTATTCCAGCATTCGCCAATATTGGGACAATTACCGCTGGTGCATATGGTGTGCAGGTGTTGCCTGGTCACCAGGTTTTTAACCCGTGTATAGTTCTCTCCACTGGCTCGCTTCATCTTCATCCAGTGCGGTAACCGTAAGTTGTTTTGGCTATTGTTTTCCACCAAAAGTAAATTTTGACAAAGATATAAAGTTAATAGGAGAATGTGTAACGGCTGCTGTCACAGGCGCTGGCTTTTTGTTTATGGCCAACAGCTAATGGCTAACTGTTAACGGCTAATGGCCCACAGCCATTTAAATATTGTACCCGGAGCCGGAATCGAACCGGCAAGGGAAAACTCCCACTGGTTTTTGAGACCAGCGCGTCTACCTATTCCGCCATCCGGGCATTTTGGCTGTGGCGACAATTCATCAGGTAAAGAACTGAAATGGTTTGCGAAGATAAAGAATAGTTTTTGTTTGCACAAAATTTTAATGAATCATCGTTGCTGCATGCGTTAAAAATGCTGTTCAGTTAAAATCAGTACCCAACACTGAACAAATAACTCCAAATTGAATTTTAATTCTCTGACAACAATGTCACCCCTTCGGGGTTATCTTTGATTGAACGATTATTTTTTACAACACAGTCACCCCTGTTGATATTGTGGTTGATAATGTTATATATAGCTATTCCCATTCCTTCATTCCTTCATTCCTTCATTCCTTCATTCCTTCATTCCTTCATTCCTTCATTCTTTCATTCTTTCATTCCTTCATTTCTTCATTTCTTCATTTCTTCATTATTTATTGTTCATTGTTCATTGTCCATTGTTCATTGCTTATTAGTCGCATCCCGCTGAATTTCATCGTATCTTTGCATTAAGAACACTATAAAATAATAAAGAAACCATGCAAAGCAACCCAAAAATTTGAAATGAACAGGTCTACCCCATTTCGATTACCTGCTTACAAAGGAACACAGAAATATTTCAACACGTTTTTAAACGCCTGAAACGTTGATATCTTTTTTGCGAATTTGGTGGGTGATTTAAGTTGGTTTTTTATAAATTTTAAGGGCCGCCTTCAAACTTGAAAAGCAATATTCAGTTGTTCAATCCCTTATCTGACGGGGTTAATAACTCTCCGCGAATGTTAATAAATACGAATGAACTCTCTTTGCCTGCGATGGTTAGTGTTACTAAATTGCACTACGATCTAAGATATTCCGGTAAATTTTTTATCGGTCAAGTTTCCAACGATTTAAACCTATACCCATGCAGGCAGAAAATATTAAAACCAACGAGATTTTGAAAGCTATCCAAAGTACCGAACCTGTGAAAAAGAATACCAGTAATAAAGACATCACCTATTCCTACGAAGAGGCTTTTCAGAGTTCACTCGAATACTTTAAGGGTGATGAACTGGCTGCAACGGTATGGGTAAATAAATATGCCCTGAAAGATTCTTTCGGCAAGATATATGAAATGAACCCCGATCAGATGCATTGGCGTATTGCACGCGAATTACACCGTATCGAGCAAAAATATCCCAATCCCATGCCGTTGAATGAGATCCATTCGCTTCTCAAGGATTTCGGGTATATTATCCCCCAGGGAAGTCCCATGACCGGTATTGGCAACAATTTCCAGATTGCCTCATTATCCAATTGTTTCGTGATTGGAAATCCCGGGCCCTCGGATTCCTATGGCGGCATTATGAAAATCGACCAGGAACAGGTTCAACTGATGAAACGCCGTGGTGGTGTGGGCCACGACCTGTCGCATATACGCCCCAAAGGCACACCGGTGCTCAACAGTGCACTTACCTCCACAGGGGTTGTTCCTTTTATGGAAAGGTATTCCAATTCAACCCGCGAAGTGGCACAGGATGGCCGGCGCGGTGCTCTTATGCTGAGTATCTCCATCAAACATCCTGACTCGGAGAAATTTATCGACGCCAAACTCGAAAAAGGTAAAGTTACCGGCGCCAATATATCGGTCCGAATCAACGACGAGTTCATGAAAGCCGTTGTCAATAACGAAAAATACCGGCAGCAATATCCGGTTGACTCCGCTGAACCGGTTTTCACAAAAGAAATTGAAGCCCGCAAATTATGGGAGAAAATCGTTCACAATGCCTGGAAATCGGCTGAACCAGGTATTCTGTTCTGGGATACCATCATCCGCGAATCGGTGGCCGACAGCTACGCCGATTTTGGTTACCGGACGGTTTCCACCAATCCGTGCGGTGAAATACCTCTTTGCCCTTACGATTCGTGCCGGTTGCTGGCTATTAACCTTTACAGTTACGTTACCGAGCCTTTCACCGCCAATGCCAGGTTCGATTTCGACCTGTTTAAAAAACACGTACATAGCGCCCAGCGTATGATGGATGATATCATCGACCTTGAACTTGAAAAGATCGATGCAATACTCGACAAAATAAATAAAGATCCCGAGGATCCCGAGTTAAAAAGAGTGGAGAAAAAACTCTGGGAAAACATCCGGATCAAGGCCGAGGAAGGTCGCCGTACCGGAATCGGCATTACCGCCGAAGGAGATATGCTGGCAGCCCTTGGACTTCGCTATGGAAGCGACGATGCCATCGACTTTTCGGTGGAAGTGCAAAAGACCCTTGCACTTCAGGCCTACCGTTCATCGATTGAAGTGGCAAAAGAAAGAGGCGCATTCGCCATCTATGATGCTCACCTCGAAAAAGACAATCCTTTTATCAAACGACTGCGGAACGAAGATGAGCAATTGTATCACGATATGGTGAAATACGGCCGTCGCAACATAGCGCTCCTAACCATTGCCCCTACCGGAACCACCAGCCTGATGACCCAAACCACATCGGGTATTGAACCGGTGTTCATGCCTGTTTACAAAAGACGTCGTAAGGTAAATCCTAACGATACCAATATTAAAATAAGCTTCACCGACGAAGTGGGTGATAAATGGGAAGAATTCAATGTGTTCCACCATAAATTCCTTACCTGGCTGGAAATTAACGGTTATAACGTTGAGGAAGTAAAACAGTACGGCGATGAAAAGCTTCAGGAAATAGTGGCTAAATCGCCTTATTACAAAGCAACTTCAAATGATGTCGACTGGATGAGCAAGGTGAGAATGCAAGGCGAGGTGCAAAAGTGGGTCGACCATTCCATCAGCGTTACCATTAACCTGCCCGGTCACGTGACGGAAGAACTGGTTGGCCAGCTCTATGTTACAGCATGGCAGAGCGGTTGCAAAGGCGTAACGGTTTACCGCGACGGATCACGCTCGGGCGTATTGGTTACCAATACCGATAGCAAGGACAAAAACGCTGAAAACAACGAGAATGGAGGCCTGCGGTTCAAACGCCCACGGGTGCTGGATGCCGACATCATCCGCTTCAACAACAACGAGGAAAAATGGATTGCCTTTATAGGCCTTAAGGATAACAAGCCTTACGAAATTTTTACCGGTATAGCCGACGACGAAATGTTCCCTATACCCAAATCCATAACCAAGGGAAAGATTATTAAAAACCGCGACGAACAAGGAAAATCCAGATATGACTTCCAGTATACTGATAAATATGGTTATAATAACACACTGGGAGGATTGTCGCACATGTTCAACAAGGAATATTGGAATTACGCCAAGTTGTTCTCAAGTGTGCTGCGCCATGGCATGCCCATCCCCGATGTGGTTAACCTCGTAGCTTCGCTGCAACTCGACAGCGATACAATCAATACCTGGAAAAACGGTGTCGAAAGGGCGCTCAAAAAATACATTCCCAACGACACCAGGGCCAAAAAAGGAATGACCTGTGATGTATGTGGTTCTGACAACCTGGTGTACCAGGAAGGATGCCTGGTATGCCGTAACTGCGGATCATCCAAATGCGGATGAACTTAATTTGGTCCAATAAAAAAGCCGGAACATAGTTTCCGGCTTTTTTATTAACACTGATCGCTCAGCTTTATTCTTCCTTTTCCTCTGCTTCGTATGCTTTAAGCAGTTCATCCTGAACATTGCCGGGAACAGCTTCGTACTCGAGGAATTTCATGGAGTACATGGCACGGCCTCCGGTGAGAGAACTCAGCGCGGTGGAGTATTTGTTCATTTCAGCCAAAGGTACCTTGGCTGTTATTTTCTGGAAACCCATTTCGGAACTCATACCCTGCACAATGGCACGCCTTCCCTGAAGATCGCTCATTACATCGCCCATGCGATCGCCCGGAACCAGTACATCAACCTGGTACATGGGTTCAAGAATTTTGGGAGTGGCTTTTTTGAAGGCCAAACTGAAGGCATTTCTGCCGGCAAGCTTAAAGGATATTTCGTTTGAATCAACCGGATGCATCTTGCCATCATAAACATAAACCCGGATATCACGTGCATAAGAACCGGTAAGCGGACCCGTTTCAATTTTCTCCATAAGCCCCTTAAGAATAGCAGGTAAAAAACGTGCATCAATTGACCCACCCACAATGCAATTATAGAATACCAGCTTACCACCCCATGCCAAAGGAATTTCTTCTTTATCACGGATTGACATCTTCTGATCCTTACCGTCGATTTTAAATACTTCGGTATCCGGTGTCCCTTCTTTGTGTGGTTCAATAACCATGTGGACCTCTCCAAACTGTCCGGCTCCACCCGATTGCTTTTTATGCCGGTAATCGGCCTGGGCAAACTTGGTAATGGTTTCGCGATACGGAATCTTGGGTGCCAGAAACTCGGTACCTATTTTGAAAACATTGTCGAGATGCCATTTCAGAATGTTCAGGTGGTATTCACCCTGTCCCGAAAGAATAATCTGTTTCAGCTCTTTCGAGTATTCGATATGTATGGTGGGATCTTCAAAAGTCATTCGCTGAAGGGCTTCGCCCAGCTTTTCATCATCACCTTCGCTCAGGGTTTTGATGGCAGTGCGGTATTTGGGTTCAGGGAAGTCAATAGGGGCAAATTTAATGCTACTGTCAGTCGACAGTGTCTGGTTGGTTTTGGTGGCTTTGAGCTTTACCGTGGCCCCCAAATCGCCGGCAATCATATTGGTAACCTTGGTACGGTTTTTCCCGGCTACGGCAAAAATCTGTGCAATTCTCTCCTTGTTGTGAGTACTGTTATTCGTAAGGTCCATGCCTTCCTTCACTTCCCCTGCCATTACCTTAAAATAGTTGATTTCACCAATGTGGGTTTCAACAGCTGATTTATAAACAAACAGCGTTGTCGGTCCAGCCTGGTCGCATTTCACTTCCTTGCCATTGGCAACAGGTGCAGGTACATCATTCGGACTGGGAGCCACTTGTGAGACAAACTCAAGTAGTCTGGCCACGCCAATATTCCGCTTTGCCGATACGCAAAAAACAGGGAACAGCCCGCGCTGCAAAACACCAGCTTTAATTCCTTTCTGCAATTCATCGGGGGTAAGACTGTCGTTGGCAAAAAACTGCTCCATTAGTGATTCATCGCTTTCGGCTGCTCTTTCTACAAGGGCAGCATGCAATTCATCAGCCTGATCCTTCTGATCAGCCGGAATATCCATAATCTGGGGCTTGCCCCCTTCTTTGGGATACTTATACAACTTCATGGTCAACACATCCACAATTGAATCAAAGCCGGCACCGGTACTTACCGGATACTGCACCAAAACAGCATGTACACCAAATCGTTCTTTAATGGATTCAACCGTTTTATCCCAGTTTGCCTTCTCATGGTCGAGCTGATTAACAACAAACATAATGGGCTTGTTGGCATTGGCCAGGTAACGCCCGTGAATTTCGGCACCAACTTCTATTCCGTTCTGGGCATTTACCACCATAAGAGCACTGTCGGTTACACAGAGTGACGATACAACACCGTTGACAAAATCGTCGAGGCCCGGGGCATCAATAAGGTTTATCTTGTAGTCGTTGTATTGGGTGTATAAGAGCGATGAAAAAATCGAACAGGTGTTGTTCTGCTCAATTTCCTTGAAATCGGATACGGTGTTTTTGCTTTCCACATCTCCGCGTCTTTCAATAACGCCACCTTCGAATAACATGGCCTCTGACAGCGTGGTTTTACCCGATCCTGAATTACCCACAATTACCAGGTTTTTGATCTGACCAGTAGAATATGTTTTCATTTCTTAATTTGTTAACTATTAATACCTTATTGGATGCCCTGCGGCAAGAGAACTGCAAAAATAACAAAATTTTGCTTAGAAGCAAGAACTATAAGGGAATTCCTGAG
>JAFGVG010000295.1 GCA_016938095.1 Bacteroidales bacterium | reverse complement strand
TCAGCTTGCATATTAATTAATAAGTGCATATATTTGCACAGTATTTGAATATATATACACCATGGGAAACAGAACAGAACGGCTTTTGGCCATCAGGAACATTATTTCCTCGCAAAAAGTATCAAGCCAGGAAGAATTACTGGATTTGCTGGAAAAAAAGGGGTTGAATTATACCCAGGCCACTCTTTCGAGAGACCTGAAATTTTTGAAGGTGAACAAAATCTCGGATGTGGAAAAGGGGTATATCTACGAACTGCCCGATCAACATCATATACCGGGGCAGGAACTGGCGGAGAGCTATGCAGCGCAGGGATTTGTATCCATACAGTTTGCCAATAAGCTGGGCGTAATCCGCACGTTACCGGGTTATGCGCCTAGCATTGCCTCGCTGATAGATAAGTTCAATCCTTTTGAAATTGTGGGTACCCTTGCCGGGGATGATACCATACTTATCATTCCCCATGACAATGTTACCGAGCGCGATGTAATTAACACGCTCATTATTATCGTCCCCGAATTGAAAAATAAGATTAAGTAAATGGCACAAAAGAAAGAAAAAGTTGTACTAGCCTATAGCGGAGGACTGGATACCTCGGTGATTTTAAAATGGCTGATCGATAAAGGTTATGAAGTGATTGCCTATGTTGCTGATGTGGGCCAGGACGATGATTATGCCGAAGTAGAGAAAAAAGCGCTGAAAATAGGGGCCTCCAGGGTATATATTAAGGATCTGCGAAAAGAATTTGTGACGGATTATATTTTCCCTGCGCTCAAAGCCAATGCGGTTTATGAAAGCCGTTACCTGCTGGGAACTTCACTGGCCCGGCCTGTAATTGCCAAATATCAGATCGAAATTGCAAAGCAGGAAGATGCTGAATGGGTTTCACATGGTGCCACCGGAAAAGGAAACGACCAGGTAAGGTTTGAGTTGGCTTATTATGCCCTCAATCCGAAAATTAAAGTGTTGGCCCCGTGGAAAATGCAGGAATTTCTCGATCAGTTCAAAGGGCGCACCGATATGCTGAATTATGCCAAAGAAAAGGGCATTCCCGTTAAGGCTACGGTCAAGAAACCTTACAGCGAGGACGATAACCTGATGCACATCAGTCACGAAGCCGGAATCCTGGAGGATCCTGCCTTCAAACCCGAGAAAGACATGTTCACCAAAATTGTTCCGCCTCAGCTTGCTCCCGATAAGGAAACGCAGCTGGATATCCATTTTAAGGACGGAGTTCCGGTGAAGGTGGTTAATAAAGAAGCCGGCATAAGCGTTACCGATCCTTTAGAATTGTTCATTTACCTGAATAAGGTGGGTGGTGAAAACGGTATTGGTTTACTCGATATGGTGGAGAACCGCTTTGTGGGTATCAAATCGCGCGGGGTGTACGAAACCCCTGCCGGCACTATTCTCCTTCAGGCCCATATGGATATCGAAGGCATTGCCATGGACCGCGAAGTGATGCGGCTCAGGAATATGCTTTCTCCTGTATTTGCCGAAATTGTTTACAATGGTTTCTGGTTCAGTCCCGAAATGGAATTTCTTCGTGCTGCCATCGACAAAAGCCAGGAACTGATAACCGGTACGGTATACCTCACTCTTTACAAAGGGAATGTATTCATCGACGGACGTACTTCTCCCAGTTCGCTTTACGACAAGGAACTTTCGAGCATGGATATCGACGGTGGTTTTGACCAGAAAGACAGCGCCGGATTTATTAAAATCAATGCCATCAGGCTAATGGCTCATCATGCCATTACCCAACGCAGGAAAGGCAAATAATTGCTATTCCCGCATACATGTGTCATTCATCGTTTCGGGAGCATTCTTCCGATAGCACAACCCGTATGCCATGAAACTCTGGGATAAAAACATTCAGACCGATAAGATTATCGAACAGTTTACGGTGGGGAAAGACCGTGAACTGGACCTGCTGCTGGCAAGGTTCGACATATTGGGATCGCTTGCCCATATTGCCATGCTGCAGCAGGTAGGATTACTCGGTAAAACCGAATACGACGCCCTGCGAAACGAACTGATTGCCATTTACCACATTGCCGAGACCGGCGCATTTGTCATTGAAGAAGGTGTCGAAGATGTCCATTCCCAGGTTGAATTAATGCTTACCCGTAAACTGGGTGATGCAGGGAAAAAGATTCATTCGGCCCGATCGCGCAATGATCAGGTACTGCTCGATATAAAACTGTTTGTCAGGGATGCATTGCAGGAAACTGTCGCAAAAACGGTTTCCCTTTTTGATGTCCTCCTGTCCATGAGCAACGAATACAAAACAGTGCTCATCCCCGGATACACCCATCTTCAGGTGGCCATGCCTTCGTCATTCGGCCTCTGGTTTGGGGCCTATGCCGAAAACCTGGTGGACGACCTTCGTATCATACAGGCTGCTTACCGGATTGCCGATCAGAATCCGCTGGGTTCAGCCGCCGGATATGGCTCTTCTTTTCCCATCGACCGGCAGATGACAACCCGCCTGCTTGGATTTGCCGATATGAATTATAATGTGGTACATGCCCAGATGAGTCGAGGTAAAACGGAACGGGTGGTAGCCTTTGCATTGGCATCACTGGCCGGAACACTGGCCAAACTATCGGGTGATGTATGTCTTTTCAACAGTCAGAATTTCGGATTGCTGACGCTTCCTGATGAACTCACCACCGGGTCCAGCATTATGCCGCATAAAAAAAACCCCGATGTTTTTGAACTGATCCGGGCCAGGTGTAATAAAATCCAGGCCCTCCCAAACGAAATCGATCATATCTGGAATAACCTACCCTCGGGATATTTCCGCGATATGCAGATCATCAAGGAATCTTTTCTGCCGGTTTTTGCCGAAATGAACAGTTGCCTCGATATGGCAGCGTACGCGGTTTCAAAAATTAAACCCACCGATGGCGTATTGGAAGATGAGCGGTATCGTTACCTGTTTTCGGTTGAAGAAGTGAACCGGCTGGTTTTAAAAGGCGTTCCTTTCCGGGAAGCCTATAAACAGGTTGCTGTTCAGATCCAAAACAATAATTACCGGCCCGATACCACCCTTACCCATACCCATGAGGGAAGCCTGGGCAATTTGTGTAACCCTGCCATACAAGCTAAGTTGGACGAGGTGCTCCAGGTTTTTGATTTTAAAAAGAAGGACGTAGCGATCCGTAAATTGTTAGACAATTCCAATGACAACTAAAAAGCAAACCATCGTGGTCAGGGTAGAGATATCCACCTTGCTGGGATCCAATGGTAAAATAAACCCCAAAAAAATGGATCGCCTGGCCATGGTGCTCACCAACCTGCACAACAGCGGTAAACAAGTGCTGGTGGTTTCATCAGGCGCTATAGTGCTGGGTGCTGAAAAAATGAAAATGCATCAGGTGCCCGACAACCAGCTCGATATGATGGCCGTTGCCGCAGTGGGGCAGGCCGAATTGATACGTTGTTACCAGCGGCATTTTGATGATTACAACCAGATCATCGCGCAGGTCCTGTTTACCAGCGACATTGTGGATTATCCCCAGCGGCTCGAAAATACCCGCAACACCTTCGACACCCTGCTGGATATGGGCATCATCCCCATCATCAACGAAAACGACCCGATTTCAACTTCGGATATCGAATACGACGACAATTATCCCCTGGCACTGATTGTTGCCCGGATAGCGCAGGCCGATGTTATTGTAATCAAAATGGACCTGAACGGGAAGTACCTCATTGTTCCCGGTGGTAACATGCCTTCGCTTGTGGTGGACGGAGAAACGGAACTGCAGCAGAAAATCGAATCTTTTGGCACCAACGGTTTAACCGGCGACCCATACAAAGGCAGGAATTTCCCGGCTTCCATAGGAGAAATTATATTTAACAATTAAACGTTAAGCGATGAATATGCACTACAGAGAAGTGTTGAAAAACAAGAAAAGGATTGTGGTAAAGATTGGAACCTCTTCTCTTTCTTATGCAAACGGACGAATGAACTTTCACAGCATAGAAAAGCTTGCCTATGTTTTGAGCGCCATACGCCGCCAGGGAGCCCAGGTAATTTTGGTGAGTTCAGGTGCCATTGGTGTGGGTGCCGGCAGGCTTGGTCTAACCAAGCGACCTAAAGAACTGGCCAAAAAACAGGCACTGGCAGCTGTGGGTCAGGCCGAACTGATGAAAATTTACCAGAAATTTTTCGAAGAATACAATCAAATGGTAGCACAGGTACTGCTTACCAAAGATGTCATTACCATTCCCGAACGAAACCGGCATGCCCGTTCCACGCTGCTGAAACTCCTCGAAATGGATATTATTCCCATCATCAATGAAAATGATACCATTTCCACTTTCGAAATAGAGTTTGGTGACAATGATACGCTTTCGGCCACTGTTGCATCGCTTGTCAGTGCCGATCTCCTGATTATGCTGTCGGATATCGACGGGCTTTACAACGCGGATCCACGCTCACAAAAGGATGCAGAGATTATCCACTCGGTGCTTGATATTACACCCGAACTGGAGCAGCTCGCATCAGGGGCCGGATCATCCTTCAGTACAGGCGGAATGGTGACCAAAATCTCGGCTGCCAGAACCTGTCTCCAGCACGGTATTGATTGCCTCATCACCAGCGGATCCGATCCGTCCATACTGTTTGATATTCTGGCCGGAAAAGAAATCGGGACCCATTTTGTTGCCAACAAGCAAAACACTGTTCATCATGCATGAATTGAAAGATAAACTCATTGAGTTGGCCGGTGGCGTAAAAAAAGCCTCCCGTGAACTGGCCAAAGCTGAAACTGCAAAGAAAAACCTGGCATTGCAGGACATAGCAGCGGAAATACTGGCTAACCGGGAGGCCCTTAAAGCGGCCAACCTCAAGGATGTCGAAGCAGGGAAAGCAAAGGGCTTGTCCGATGCCTTTATCGACAGGCTGACGCTCACCGATAAGCGTATCGAAGGACTGATCGCGGTGTTAAACGACGTGACAGGTTTAAAGGATCCCGTTGGAGAAATATTCAACATGAATACCCTCCCCAATGGACTGAAAGTCGGTCAGATGCGTGTCCCCATCGGCGTAATGGCCATCATTTTCGAATCGCGTCCCAATGTTTGCATTGAAGTTGCCGCTCTTACCATCAAGTCGGGTAATGGCGTTATTTTACGTGGCGGTTCCGATGCGTTTCATTCAAACATGCTGCTTACCGCACTTATACGCAGCGGGCTCAAAAAGGCAGGTTTACCTGAGAACTGTGTGGGCATCGTCGATAATACCAACCGCGAATCGGTACTTGAACTGGTAAAGCTCAAGGATTACATCGATGTGATCATTCCCCGGGGTGGTTTGCAGCTGATCAGGCTTGTTGAAGAGCATTCGGTTATTCCGGTGATCCGCCACGACATGGGTATCTGCCATACCTATGTTGACGAATTTGCCGACACAACTATGGCTACGGAAATTTGCCATAATGCAAAGGTTCAGCGACCTGGCGTGTGCAATGCCATGGAAACCCTGCTGGTACACAGCCATATTGCCGCATCTTTTCTACCCGCCATGAAAGCGCTGTACGATAAGTCGGGCGTTGAACTCAGGGGGTGCAAAAAAACATTGCAGCTATTGCCTGGCATTGCAACAGCTACTGAACAGGACTGGCAAACCGAATACCTCGGTCTGGTGCTGTCAGTTAAAGTGGTTGACAGTCTGGATGAAGCCATTGACCATATTAACCTGTATGGCTCGCATCATTCCGATGCCATTGTTACCGACAGCTACGAAAGGGGCATGCGTTTTATCAGCGAGGTGGATTCAGCTGCATGCTTTATCAATGCATCCACACGCTTCAGCGACGGAAACGAATTCGGGCTTGGCGCCGAAATGGGCATCAGCAACCAGAAACTTCATGTACGCGGCCCTATGGGATTGAAAGACCTTATGGCCCCCAAATACATCATTTTCGGAAACGGACAGGTAAGAACCTGACCGGTAAGATCATTAACCCCGTAATAATCATTACCATGCAACCATTAAACGAATTCATGCAAAAACTTGAGGAGATAACCGTACAGGCTTCTCAAATCGACAAAACCCTGTTTGATACCTACAATGTCAAACGCGGATTGCGAAACCAGGATGGTTCCGGCGTACTGGTCGGCCTTACCAATATCGGTGATGTGGTTGGTTATGAAAAAAAGGACAACCAGATCATACCCTGCGAAGGAAGGCTCTATTACCGGGGTGTCGATGTCAATGACCTGGTGCACGGATTCCAGCGGGATAAAAGACATGGATTCGATGAAACGGTTTACCTGCTGATGACCGGGAAACTGCCCAATAAGAATGACCTGGAGTTGTTTTCCTCTTACATGGCCGGTTATCGCGACTTACCCAACAGCTTTGTCAACCTTATTCTTTCTTTCCGGGGCAAGAACATCATGAATATGCTTTCCCGGTCGGTGCTGGTGATGTACACCCAGGACGACGAAGCCGAAAACTATTCGCACATTAACCTGCTGAAACAATCGCTCAACCTCATTGCCAAATTCCCCATCATTGCAGCATACGTTTACTTTGGATTCAGGCACACCTATCAACGTAAATCTCTCATATTCAGACATCCCGATCCTTCCTTAAGCACGGCCGAGAACTTTCTGTACATGCTCAAGGGCGAAAATTACGACCAACTCGAAGCAGATATTCTTGATCTGGCCCTTGTTCTGCATGCGGAGCACGGCGGAGGTAACAATTCAACGTTTGCCACCCGCGTTATCAGTTCAGCCGGAACCGATACTTATTCAGCCATTTCATCCGGACTGGGTTCGTTAAAAGGCTTTCTGCATGGCGGGGCCAACCTTCAGGTTGAAGAAATGATGCGCGATATCAAAAAGAATGTAAAAGACTGGAACAACAAAAATGAAATCCTCGAATACCTTAAAAAAATCCTGAAAGGCGAAGCAGGAGACGGCTCCGGCAAAATTTACGGAATAGGTCATGCCATTTACACGCTTTCGGATCCGCGGGCCATATTACTGAAAGATAAGGCCCGTGAACTGGCCGGTACCAAAGGCAAACTCGATGAATACCTGCTTTACGAAGCCATTGAGGAATTATCACCCGAGGCCTTTGCCAGTTTCAAAGGCGAAAATGCCAAGGTTATCAGCGCCAACGTCGACTTCTATTCGGGTTTTGTTTACAAGTGCATCGATATTCCCAAGGAACTCTTTACCCCTATCTTCGCCATTGCCCGTATGGCTGGCTGGTGTGCCCACCGGCTCGAGGAGGTGACTTTTGCCTCCAGGAGAATTATCCGACCTGCCTATAAAAATGT
>JAFGVG010000294.1 GCA_016938095.1 Bacteroidales bacterium | reverse complement strand
GGAATCCGGAACCTGTGCGCAAATACTCAGATGCTTGCCAGACATCTTCACGTCCAGACATTCCTGGTCTGCTCCCCAAGAAAAATTTCCCTTCAAAAGAAAGCCAAAAGTGAATATGCATATCGTCTTTAAAACCGTCATCTCTATCTTCATTAATCTCTGTTTATTCTACTTTAACATGGCCTTCTGGAAAGCCGTCCCAAAACTCAAAATCGTCGATCCATTGATAAACTTCTCCCTTTTCAAACCATTTTTCGTCCTGGTATAGTTTGAAGAACGACCAAAATTTAACGGGCAGCGGAGTGTCTGGATGTTCGGTCCGCCCATGGTAGTCTGCTATTTCATGCCCGTTCACTGACCACCACACGCGCCCATTTTCTCTATCCTTTTTAAAGTATGCTTCCATCTTAAACCATTCGCCAATGGGGACTTCCACTTCCCGATTGGCGATTTCCCAATCGATTTTACGGACAGGCTGGGGCATTTCGGCACGCAGTAACCAATACATGTTGCCGGTAACGGAATCGCGGGCGATAAAAAATGAAATCCGGAAGTTGTTCGTTCCCCTTCCACTGATGCTTACACCTGAGTTCGGTTCCTTGATTTCCATGATCATACGCCATGAATCCAAACCGTAATATGATAACTGTTTGCTTTCTTTTGTGTTGGGCGCCACGTCTGTTAAGTTGCCTTGCAGTTTCATCCAAAACGAAACATAACCCTCATGAAAGGCAGTATCCGGGAAAAAGGAGAATTCGTTGCGGGTTACCACACCAAAATTATCGTCCGGCAAGTCCCCTTTTACAGCCATATACAAGGCATTCGTCGGCATGCCGTCTCTCCCGGGCACTTTTTCTATTCTGGTTGAAATGTATCTTTCAGGCTCCTCTCCGGCAAGGTAGAAAAACCTCATTGACCCCTTCAGGTTGGTCTTATCCCAGCAAAAGCCGGATGAAATATCTTTTCCCCTAAAAACATGGGCGTTCCCCTGTTTGACTATTTCTGTCCCCTCTTCAAATCCGGATTTGAACAACAACACAGGCTGGGTATTTCCCATGATCGAAACCAGCAACAGGATTATTAAATTGATTGGCTTCTTCATTTTTAAATTATCTATTGAACTAGGCACTTTGTCAATAAATATAAATAACTGGTTTTCATCATATTAAAAAATTAACTATGGGCATTCTTTTATCTTTTCAGATTTTAAGGTAACCCCAGAATCATAAATATATGTGAATGAGAAATATAGAACATTAACTAGTTATTACTTAAATGCCTAATTCAAATTATCTATTCGTTACACCCATATCACTGCTCAACCTCCAACATCTCCGATGCGATTCCTTTCAACAGCACATGATCCACATTCTGGACCATAATCCCATCCCGTGATTTCACCGACACCTTATCGAAAGTCACGTCTTTAATGGGAGCCTCCGCGAAACCAGACATATAAATCCCCCAACCTTTTGAATTATGGATTGCAATATTTTTAAAATGAATATCCCTGAAAACGGGTGTTTCCTGTGTCCGGGGTTCAGGTACCGAGGGGTTTGGCGGATTATCCCTGACATAAAACTGGTCGAGGCTGATCGGCGCTTTGTTAAACCAGCGGGCGCTATGTTTCGCATTGGTGTAGGTGATATTTTCAACAGTCACATCTTCGACAATGGCGTATGGGCGTTCCCGGTTTGTTTTTATATTGATTATGCTGGAAGCATCACGAAATGTGCAGTTCTTTAGTACCACATGTCTGACCCCGCCTGATGTTTCGCTGCCAATGGCCACACCCAAGGATGCCGATCCTTCTTCCAAACTACCGTAAAATTCACATTCGCGGATGGTAATATTTTCGGATGAACGGTACCGGTTCCCATCCTTATCGGCTGTTCCCGATTTAATGGCTATGGCATCATCCTGGTTCCCAAAAAAGCAACCTGCGATCAACACATTTCTGGATGCATTTGGATCCAAACCATCGCCATTGATACCATGCTCTGTCGACACCTTTAAGAACGTAACATCAGAATACAAGGCATTGTCCACGTATAGTAAGTGGTTATTCCACGCCGGGGGATCCTGAAAAGTTACGCCCTGAACTAAAATGTTTGAGCTTTTAATAATCTCAAGCAAAAACGGCCTTGGGGTCTCGTTACGATAAGGCCACCATTTTTCCCCGTTGCCGTCAATCAAGCCTTTCCCGGTTATCGTTACATTTCTGACATCACACGCCCTGATCAAGGTCATCCGCCTGTATTTCATGTCACCTTTTACCCCGGGGAGCAAAACTTCGGAAGTGGGGTAATATCCGCCTTCCTTGTAGCCGATAAAACTCAATATGGCGCCTTCAGTTATTTCCAAAACCAGGTTGCTTTTTAAATCGAGATGGTCAACCAAATATGTGCCAGGCGGTACCAGTACCGTACCGCCTGGCACACATTGGTCAATAGTTTTTTGGATGGCTTTGGTATCAATCTGTTTACCATCGCCAACAGCCCCGAATTCTTTTACATTAAAAATTTTTCCTGCCTTTTTGGTGGTAACTGTAACAGAATTTTCTGTCCCACTGTTGGCAGATTCCCAGTCGTTTATTGAGAACTGGTAGGTAGTAGCCGACGAAAGTCCGTATACCGGAAAGGTTTGCTTCTTCGTACTACCTATTTTCTTTCCGTCACAATAAATATGGTACGTTTTTGCTGTTTCACCTGCATGGTCTTTTGTAAAATCAGGTGCGAAGGAGTCATCCCAAAGCAGCACGACACTATTGGATGTAATGCCCAATTCCGGAGCCGAAACATTGGTTATTTCGCCTTTAGCGATGCTCACACTATTCAAGAATAAAAAAGCTAGCACTGCCAGCAACCTGCCAGTTACATTTTTCAGAATATATATCATACAAATTAGTTTTAAGAATCAGAATTAGTTTGAATCTTTGATGAAATTGTTTGTTTTTCGTTTTAAAAATTTGATAACATAAGTGTTTCGATTAGGCCCAAGGCCCATCTTGATAACCTGGCTGCATCCACGGCAGGTTTTCATGATTGTAGAAGGGGGCAAGATCCATCGCCATTTCCTTCATCTTTGCTTCATCCATCGGTTTGAAGTTGCGTAAAATTCTAAGGTTCGAATCCACAACATCAATACTATCCAATCCTAAAACGATCACATCTGGCCCTTTCAGCGAAAGGGCATATTTCACCAGGTCTTCGGGATTCAGCGTTTTGATACGCTCACGCGGACGAACCACTTTCATCAGGATTACTCCCATCCCTTTTGCCTTGGCTGCCGGGATAGCCATCTCCTGGCGCTTTTGAGGATTGTTAGCTGCATTCCAGTGGTTCATGGCTATCAGCATCGTATTGAAATCGCCCCGGTCAACCATGGCCTTCATCGCTTCGGCATCCGTGTGCCCCGAAAATCCGATGAAACGGGTAAGTCCCTGATCCCTCAGCCGGTGCAAAATATCAATGAGGTTGCCTTTCTCACTAAGCTTTTCCACATCCTCCATCGTCCTGACATCATGGATCATCAGTTGATCAAAATGATCGGTTTGCAAACGTTTCAGGCTGGTTTCGATCTGGCGCATGGCTTCGTCAGGATCGCGACTGGTCACTTTTGTTGAAAGAAAAATCTCTTTTCTGCGCATTTTTACAACCGGTCCCAGGCGTTCTTCGCTGGAAACCAAGCGGGGGCTTCTTTTTTTCCCGGGGGGCACACCAAGCGTATTATCGTACGCCCATGCAGTGTCCCAGTAATAAAGTCCATTGTCCAATGTATAATGCAACATTTGTTGTGCCTCGTCATCATTCTCAATGTGGCAAAAACGTGATCCCAGCCCGCAAACGATGCGGGGGACACGCACACCGGTCGAGCCAAACAGGACAGTCGGCAACCCTTTGGGGTCATAATTTCCCGAATCAGATTTAGACAACCGGAAAACAGAACAGGAAGGGAAAAGACCTGTTCCGGCAACCAGTAAACTTGCACCGACAGTTCCTTTGATAAATTTCCTGCGATTTAATTCATTCTTTTCCATTTTTCATTTCTTTTAATGTGATTAACGAACGGTGTGTGCTTCCGTAAACTCAACCTTGGTGCCATCTTCGTTGGTGAGGTTTAACAGCCAGCGGTTGCCCTTGCCGACTACCGGGCGGCCAATTTTATGGCTGCCCTGCCTCTCTCTCAGCGTGTGAAGGGTTTCCTGCATGTCATCCACTAAAAAACAGGGATGGTTGAAATTGATGTCGTCGGATGGATAGTGTTCAATATTCTCAACACAATCGGGCATATTCAGATAGTTCATCGCTACCGGCTCAGAACGGTCTTCCGGATGGCGCCACAATTCCTTAAATCCCAGTACTCCGACGTAAAACGGATCGTTGTCCAACACTTCGGTACAATACAGGCCCACGTGGTGGATCCGTTTTGATATCCGGTTTTCTGAAAGGTATTTTCCTTTGGAATGCCGATGCGGCGAATTAGGCTTCATGTCGATAAATTCTATCGGAATACCGTAGGGGTCCCTGACCAGGATGGTTTCATTGCCGGCGCCGTCAACAATGACTTTATCCGGGACGTTCACCCCTTTAGATTTTAAATACTGCCTCATCTGTTCCACATTTTCTGTTTCAAATGAAACGGACACCAGCCGGTTCTTCTTTTTGGCATTGCTGTCTTCAATAAATTCGAGGAACTGGCGGTCATTTACCTTGAACGAAATCACTTTCCCTGATTCTGAGTGGTAGGAAAATGCTTCTTCGAACCCAAGAAACGATCCGTAATAGTCACGGGCAAGTTGGAAATCACTGACCCAAAAGGTCATTTTGGCGATCCCCCAAAGTCGGGGCCGCACGGCATCCTGTGAATGGCAAGACAGGTTCATCAAGATTAAAATCAGTAGTATCTTTATCGCTCTTATTTTCATCATTCCTATTTTTTCAATCTTATCTTTAGTTATGTGTTAACTTAAAGTGCATTTCTGGACATACATCTGTGTGCTTTTTGACATTATTTCTCTGTCCACTCAAAAGTTTTCATCAAATCGCCAACCATCACCTCAAATTCGCCGGGTTCAACTACCTTCTTTAATTCTTTATCCAGGAGGGATAGAGCCTCAAAAGGCAGGTTGAATTTTACCTCTTTTTCTTCGCCGGGTTCCAGATGAACCCTGGTAAATGCTTTCAGTTCTTTAACCGGCGTGGTTACACTGCTGTATTTGTCGTTGACATACAGTAAAACAATTTCGTCTCCTGCGAGGACTCCAGTATTTTTCACCATTACACTGACCGGGATTTCCTGGTCTTTCACAATGGTTTCGGGGACGTTAAGATCATGGTAAACAAATGTTGTGTAGCTCAACCCATGTCCAAACCAGTACAGGGGGCCTTTTTTGATATCGCTGTAATAATGGGCAAACATGGACGGCCTGTGGTTGTAAAATATAGGGATTTGCCCTCCATTCCGTGGAATTGTCATCGGTAAACGGCCACTTGGGTTATAATCGCCAAACAGCACTTCTGCAATTGCCTGGCCTCCTTTCATCCCGGGTTGCCAGGCTTCGATTACAGCCGGAATGTTTTCGGCAATCCACTCAACGGCCAACGGACGCCCGTTTATTAAGACTACAACAACGGGTTTCCCTGTTGCAGAAAGCGCTTTTGCCAACTCTTCCTGCATACCTGACAGCGTAATATCGGCCCGGTCAACATTTTCCCCGCCGGTCCGGTTTTTATGAAAATGGTTCAGGTTCCAGTCGGTCTGCGTACGGTTATCATTATCCCCGATAACCAAGACCACCGCGTCGGCATCCTTTGAGCGCTTTACCGCTTCGGCAATCGATTCTTCGTTTACGTCAAAAATATCGCCCGGATTGTAAAACTCAACATCCATTTGCTGACCGGCCAGTTCGCGGATGCCCTCGATCACCGTTATGATATTTTCATCCGGCTGGCTGTGTACCCAGTCGCCAACGATCGCGTTGTGGTCAGCCAGCGGGCCTGTTACCAGAATTTTTTGCAACGATTTTGAAAGCGGAAGGGTGTTTTTTTCGTTCTTCAATAAAACAATGGACTTTCTGGCGCTTTCGAGGGCCAGTTGCCGGTGTTCGGGATTGGCTATTATATCATTGACTTTATCTTCATCTACAAAAGGATTTTCAAATAGTCCCATTCTGAATTTGTCGGTCAGGATAGCCCGGACAGTGCGGTCAACCCGCTCCATCGGGACTTGCCCTTCTTCGACCAGTTCAACCAGTTCGTCGACAAAATTATCGCCGAACATATGGATATCCACTCCGGCGTTGATGGCAAGTTTTACGGCTTCCTTCTGGTTAGGCGCAACTTTATGAAAATTATCCAGCTTCTCAATATCTTTCCAGTCGCTGACGATATAGCCGTCAAATCCATAAGTTTCACGGACCAAATCGTGCAACAATTCCTTATTGGCATGCGAAGGGACACCGTTTATCTCGTTGTGTGCAGGCATCAACGTGCGGGCGCCCGCCTGAATACAGGCTTCCAAAGGCGGTAAATACACCTCTTTGAGCAACCTGTCGGACATAACAGCTGGCGAAACATTTACCCCGTTGTTCGGATGGCTGTCGCTCAATACCTGTTTTGCACAGGCGATAACCTTATCCGGAGCCGTGTAATCGTCCCCCTGTAGCCCTTTTATGGCAGCAACAGCCATTGTAGAAACGACAAGGGGGTCTTCGCCAAAATTTTCACCAACACGTCCCCAACGAGGGTCCCTTGTAACGCTCATGTAAGGCCAGAACGCCCAATGGTAACCGGTTGCCCTCATTTCAACAGCGGTTTGAGCATTGATTTGTTCTACCATTTTGGGGTCGAAAGCGGTGGCCTGGGATATTGCTGTAGGATAGACCGTAGCACCATAATACAATCCTAACCCGTGAATGGCATCAATGGCGTTTAAAAATGGAATTTTCAAACCGGAAGTCGTAGCAATTCTTTGTAACTTATTGTATTCTTCCGCATTTTCAATCATTAAATAGGAACCGACCAATCCATTTTGAAGATCGTTCAGCATGTTCATCTTTAAATTCTCCCGGTCTTTTGTAAAGAAACTCTCTCCAATACGCTGGTTCATCTGGCCAACCTTTTCTTTTAGGGTCATCCGCGACATCAAATCATCCACCCGCCTTTCTACCGGCACAGATGAATTTAAATACAGCGGGGAATTCTCCTTCATCTTACAACCAGAGAAAAAAGAAATGGACATTGCGAATAACACTAGTATTCTATAACCTTTCATATATCTTTGACAATCAATAAATAATTTCATTTCTAATTAGTTTTTCTCTTAATAAGCTTATTTTACCAACATCTTGCTATTTGCTCCGTTTTTATACCGAATGACGTTTGCTCCACGACTAAAATCTGCCTCGTCTAAATGGATATTGTTAGTTTCTTCGCCTGATAATTCAAGTAGATTGTTAAATCCGTCAGGCAAAAACAGATCACGGATATAGACATTACCTGAATTTTTTAATTGCACGAGTGGATCATTGTCAATCATTTTCCTAGTGCTGAGTCCTTTTATTTCCACGTCATTAACATCTATTGCGCTAACGACAGAACCTGTGTCCGGAGTTATCGTCACGTTATTTAACCGGAGGTTTCGCACATGCTCAAAAGAAGCTCCGGATGTAGCTCCCAAATCAATATTGGAAAAACTCACATTTTCTATTGCCATCTCCTCCAATCCCGTAATCCTGATAGCCTGTTTATTGCCAGTCCCCCGGATATTTGAAAAACTTAAATTTCTGAATTTGGGCGTGTCTTCGCTTACAGGTTGTTTTTCGGTAGGCCGCCAATAAAGCATATTAACATCAATGGCTGCACCGTTTTTTGAATTCTTAATAATTATATTATCAACTGTTATGTCTTCAACAACACCCCCACGGCCTCTCATTGTTTTGATATAAATTCCTTCGTTAGTCCCGTCAAAAACACAGTTCGATACGGTTACATTTCTTACCCCTCCCGACATTTCACTACCAATACCTACCGCAGCGGAGCCACTTATCATTGTGCAATTGGTAATCGTGATGTTCTCACAGGAGTTTCCTTCCCACCGCGCTTCTTTATTCTTTCCTGCCTTAATGGTTATACAGTCATCATCGGTATCAATATGGCAATGGGAGATATGGACATTTTTACACGATTCAGGATTGATGCCGTCCGGATTCACGGAAGGTGGATTTTTAATGTACACACCCCTGACATTTACATTTTCACACAGAACAAAATGGGTACTCCAAAAAGGAGAATTAAAAATGCTCACATCTTCCAGAGAAACATTATCGCAGTCATAAAACAGCAGTAGTTGCGGACGCATAAAACCTCCATGTTCAGGTATAGCGGGATGATTTGCCCGGTAAGTTTCTTCCTGCCATTTATTGATTTTTGTATTGGTACCGCCACTTTCATTGAATTCTTGCCTGAATTTTCTGAAAAAATCATTCCATGCCTGCCCCTGTCCGTCAATTTTACCTTTGCCTTTTATCGAAATATTGTTTACCTGGTAGGCATAAATGAGCGGTGAGAAATTTTTAAAGTCTATGCCCTGAAAACGAACCTGTACCATGGGATAATAATCGTCAAAATCGGTGGTGAATTTTATAGTAGCCCCGGCTTCAATATAAAGAGTCATGTTATCCACAAAATGAATTGGACCGGTGAGATATTCGCCGGGCGGTACATAAACAGTCCCACCGCCAGCTCTTCTAACGCTATCAATTGCCCGTTTAAACGTGTCAGTATTTTTTGTCACCCCATCTGGCACCGCACCAAAATCGGCAATGTTGTGATACGGGATATTTTCTGCGCCACAGAGTGATGACCAAAAAAATACAAAAAGAATGAAAATCTTTATCGACTTATTTTTTTTGAAATGTTTCATTATGCTTGTTTTAACTATATATTTTAAAATCTCGAATAATCACGTTAATTTCAGTTCAATTGGGTGATCACAAGGTTATCAAACCAAAGGGTTGTGTGCCAAGTCCTGAACCCGAAAATTCCTTCTGTGTGCAATGGATTAAACCGATCATCGATGGCATCAATGACTTTTTTCCCATCAACCCAATATTGGAGACGAGCCCCAATCTTCACAATTTTGAAATGATGTACTTGATTTGCAATCATCTCATTGGTAAAATTTTCGCCTAACAGTTCAAATCCCGGATTGTCCCGTAACCGAAACCGCACATTGGCAGTATCGCCGTTGGCAACCGTTGTGAAAATGTACCCGTTCAGTTTGTGATACAATTTATAGGACCCGCTTTTACGTTCGTTTTGCGAATTGCGAAGAGGCCTCCCGCAAGGATCAGAATACAAAAAGAAGCAATTGATGTTGTTTGCCAGGTCGGCAGAAGAAACAATTTTTGCATCAAACTCCACCAGAAGATTTCCCGACAGCTTGTTATCGAGCCAGACTGTTGAAGCCCTCTCGGTACTGTTGTCTGCGTCAACAAACAAACGTCCATTCTCTATCCTGGCAGGAGCTCCTTCGTTCCACCACGCCGCAGGCAATGGTCCGTCAGGATAGCTAAACGAACCTTGAACCATTATTCTGTTCTGAAAAGCCGGGAAAAACAATCCGATCCATATCAAGAGAATCCCTACATTCATAATCTCACCTTATCAGCTTATTTAATTACTTCTCCAATTGCGCCTATCGCAAATTATATCGTTCAGCTTTTACTTCTACTTCCCAAATTGCCATCATTTTTTGAAGCCGAATAAAATCATCTTTTCGTATATCTTTCAAATTTTGCTCCTCCAAAGAATCTGTTGACAGGTCAAACAGGTATTCCTCTACCGTTGTGCCATTATTGTTATAGATGTATTTCAAATTGTTGTCTCTCACAGCTTTCCGGTTCGTATTTCCCCGCAATCGTCTCCAAAACAGCGTTCGTTGCATGTCATTTTTGCCGGAAACAATATGTCCGACAAGGTTTATCCCGTCAAGAAGTCGGGGTGGTTTTCCCCCAGTGATCGCAGCAATCGATGCCGTAATATCCATGCTAATTCCCATTTGTCCTGAGCAGGTTCCCTCAGGTATCTTACCCGGCCACTTCATGATGCAGGGAACCCGAATTCCCCCTTCAAAAACTTCTCCTTTGTGACCGGAGAAGGGGCCGGCGCTCCCTATACTGGTCGGGCCGTTGTCTGAAAAGAAAATAACGAGGGTATTTTCAGCAAAACCTTTTTCTTCCAACTTCTGAAGGATCTGCCCAATGCCTTCGTCCATCTCCTCTATCATTTCCCGGTAGGTTTCCCAACTTCCTTTTTGCTCATCAACCGTTAATTTATCCGGGCGATAATCATCTGGTCCCTGAATAGGTTCATGGGGCGCTGTATAGGGGATGTAGAGAAAGAACGGTTTCTCTTTTTTTTGGTTATTGAGCCATTCGACCGATTCGTCGGTTATCAGGTGTGTCATATAATAGCCTTCACGTTGGACAGGTTGCCCATTGCGGTAAAAGTCAACGTTACCTTCCATCATAGCCCCCAAAAAGAGGCCAACAGGCTCTGAATGATGAAAGTAATCCACTCCTCCGCCCAATGGGCCAATCGAATAATCAAATCCATGGGCTACAGGGCTGTATTGTTCTCCATCGCCCAGGTGCCACTTTCCGATAAGCGCAGTGTTATAACCCTTTTTGCTTAGCAAAGATGGCAATGTATTGAATGCAACCGGTAAGCCTAATTCTCCGCGATCGGATAACTTTCGGGCTTCTTCATACCGACCAATATTTCCCAATCCAATGGCACATTCGAGACCTCCGACGCGTTGCTGATACCTTCCGGTAAGTAACGCCGCCCTCGTAGGAGTACATTCCGGTCCATTAGAATAAAAGCTTGTAAAACGGACCCCCTGCTTCGCCAGTTTATCCAGATTTGGGGTCTTGATGTTTTTGGCACCATAACAGCCGATGTCTCCGTATCCAAGATCATCTGCTAAAATGACGATGATATTTGGTTTTGTTTCCTGTCCAGCCACTTTATTTCCGGCGATCAATTGGGAAATACCTAAGGTTATCCCAGCGCCTAACTTTAAAATTGTGTTCATTTTTCTGTGTTTTTTTTCAATGAGTTTCCCCATTTCTATTACTGACTGCTGTTTTTGCCTGATATCTTTCAATTTATTTTGGTTAAATGGTATGCCCCCGATTCCAGACCTTCAAAATAGGTACATTGAGCAGAGTCCGTAACTTTTCTTTTCATTGCCAGAGATCCGTTTCGCAGGATTTTCCAGTTTCCGGGACACAAACCGTTAACAAATACACCACGAAGGTCTTCATCCAAAGTAAATTGGACATCAGTTGCCCCTTTAGCGACCGAATTAAACATGACAAGGTACTTGTTTGTCTTCACTGCCTTATAAGTCCCTGCGTCAAATGGTTCAAAGTCACAAATTCTTTTATTGTCAGCCTGAGTTACGGCCATGGCATGGAAGAATAGGTCGTCTTCCTGGGCGTTTGCCGGCGAGACTTCAATTCGCCATGCGCCTGGTTCGGATGCTGGATTGTCCTTTTCTACAAAATAGTTAGTTTGTGAGGCTTCAACCCAAAATTCTCTGCCCGTTCCCCCTACCTTTGTAATCGAAGCATTTTTCGGGAGTATCGTTCTGCAAACCAATTTCCCGTTATAAATCCCTTCGGCCTTATAATCTGGGCCAGTTCTTGAGATTGAGAAAACGTTTCCGGTAATTTCAGGTTCCTGAATGGAATGCAAAAGCCAGGTCTTTTTATATTCAGTTCTGTCGGACAGAATACGGTCGAAAACGAAAAACAAGGCTGGAAAGTCAGAATCTCCTGTATTAATTGTAAGCATTGAACGGGTAACCCTATCTACTTTTTGCGGATCATAAGCGGCAGTAATATCACCCGCTATGTAGCTGTAG
>JAFGVG010000293.1 GCA_016938095.1 Bacteroidales bacterium | reverse complement strand
TCCCAATGCCACCGCCATGGAAATATTTAATGCCATTTGCAAAAGTGCCGATCGTTACACTTTCCCGGACTTTGATTACGGATTTGGCATTCCCGATTTTGTGCTGGCAAACGCCCTCCTCGGGGCAAGTGAAAACCTCAACCCCGATTGTCCCCTAACCGTTTTTCCAAATCCCTTCAGTAATGACCTTTATATTTTCTTTCACAACGAAATGCAGTCGGCTGTTTCCGTTACGTTATACGATATTGCCGGAAACGAAGTATTTCGCAAACAATACCCCCACGTAGCCGGAACAGATTACCTTAAAATCGACCGCGACCTCGACCGGTTACTGCAGGGTGTTTACATCATTGGTGTGAATGCCGTGAATTTTTCTGAGAATGCCCGCCTTATTAAGTTTTAAGTAATGGATATCAAAGCCTTAACGCTATATGAGGTTCTCGGACAAGTTAAGACTGTTCTGAAGAACAATGCACCACCGGCATGGTGGATTGTGGCGGAAATAGGGGAACTTAAGGTTAACTATAGCGGACATTGTTACCTCGAACTGATTGAAAAAGATGACGATGGCATATCCATCAGGGCCAAAGCCAGGGCTACCATATGGTCGTCAGTATTCCGCATGCTGAAACCCTATTTCGAAACCACCACCAATGCCACGCTGGTTGCCGGAATGAAAGTAATGCTAAAAGTTTCTGCCGAATTCCACGAATTGTACGGCTTTAGCCTAAATATAACCGATATTGAACCCAGCTTTACCCTGGGCGAACTGGCCCGGCAGAAACAGGAAATCATCAGGCGGCTTAAGGCAGACGGCGTGTTTGAAATGAACAAAGGCCTTCACCTGCCTGAACTTCCCAGAAAAATTGCCGTAATATCCTCGGTAACTGCAGCCGGCTATGGCGATTTTCATGATCAGCTTACCCGGAATCCTTTCGGCTACAAGTTCTATCTCAGGCTTTTCCCCGCCGCTATGCAGGGAAAGGAGGCCGAAGCATCCATCATTGAAGCACTTGACAGCATATACCGCTATGACGACTTTTTTGATGTGGTAGTGCTGATCAGGGGAGGTGGCTCCCAGTCAGACCTCAATTGTTTTAACAGTTACTGGCTCGCATCGCATCTGTGCCAGTTTCCCCTGCCCGTGTTAACCGGCATCGGACATGAACAGGATGAAACCATCGCCGACCTTGTTGCGCATACCAGGCTCAAAACACCCACCGCTGTGGCGGAATTCCTCATCAGCCGGTTTCAGCTTGCCGATGAAAAAATCAATGAACTTTCAGATAATTTGATCGATGCTGTTACCGAAAAGGTATCACACGAAAAAGAAAGACTTAGCAGGTTCACGCTTCAGTTAAAACCTGCTGCACGGGAAATGCTAAATGATGCTTCAGGTCAACTCCGTTTAATGCAGAGCGGCATGGCAGGCTCAGTGAAACATCTAGTGCTCCGGCAATCAACCTTGTTAACCTCCAAGGCTGTCCGCCTGCAAACCCAGGTCAGGGAAAACCTGAGCCAACGGCAACATAAGATCCGGCTGCTGGAAGAGAAATGCAATTACCTCGATCCCTTTACCATTTTGAAGAGGGGTTATTCCATTACTTATTACCAGGGTAAAGCGCTGAAAAATTCCATTGACATTGCTTCCGGTGAACCTATTGAAACCAGACTTGCGGAAGGATTTATAAAGAGCAAAACCATCTAATTCAAACCATATGAGCAAAACAAACCTGACTTATTCCGAAGCCATCGCAGCCATAGACGAAATAATGCATCAGATCGAAACCGGAGAGCTTGACGTAGATGAACTTGCCCTAAAAGTAAAACAAGCCGGAGAATTACTGAAACTATGCAAAACCAAGCTGTTCAACACCGAAAAAGAAATTGAAAAAGTGTTGAAAGAAATGGATAATTCCGAAGCATGAATAAGTTGATATACAACATTCGCAGGTTTGGTAAATTTTTCTGTATCAACAGTTGAAATACGTTGTAAAGAAAACAAGCATCCTGCAAAAAATCATAACCTTTTAAGGGGTTTTTCAGTATATTTAAATTGATCCCTTAAATTCGCAGAGATGAAAAAAGTGATGTTTCTGCCCGCCTTAATCCTTTCCCTGGCAACAGCTTTTGCAGCAGATTTGTCAAAGATCAGGTTCGAAAACCTGACGGTAGAGGATGGTTTGGCCCAGGGTATTGTCGAATGTATCATGCAGGACAGCCAGGGATTTATATGGTTTGCCACACACGATGGATTAAACCGGTATGACGGCCTGCAATTCACCGCGTTCAGAAACGACAAAAAAGACCCCAATAGTTTGACTGCCAATTATGTTAACTGGATTGTAGAAGACAAGGAAGGAAAAATATGGATTGGATCAGGGGGGGGTATTAACTGCTACGATCCGGTTACAGATCAGATGATCAGGATTCCGGTCGATCCGAATAATCCCGATGCCTATCATGGCGATAGAATTCAGCATATTACCGTGGATGCCGACAGCACCCTGTGGTTCTCGGCCCAGGGAGGACTAATCCGTTATTTTCCGAAAACAAAACGCTTCAAAACCTACCGGAACGATCCCGGTAACCCCGGTTCTCCAGGGTTTACAACAGTGCGGATGACCCTGCTTTCGCACGATAACCGCCTGTTTGTTGCACCCGACAATGATGTAATTTATGAATACGACCGCCAAAACGATACATTCAGGGAAATAAACTATCGCGTAGCGTATCATGGCAAAAACAGCCATAAATTTATCCAGGAAGACCACCAGGGATTTCTGTATATTACTTCGGAATTCTCTGGCCTGCATATACTGGATCCCAAAACAGGAAATGTCAGATTCATTGATAAGGCCGATGGTGCCCTTAATAATGCCAGTATCCGTAGCCAGGTACTTATAGTTGGCCCCGATGAAGTATGGATTGGCACAGATGGAGGTGGTATCAACGTATTTAACCCGTTAACGGGAGCAATGCAATACCTTGAAGCAAACAGCAAAAACAGGGGCAGTATTGCCAACAACGCGGTGATCTGTTTGTTCCAGGACCGCGATAAAAACATCTGGGTGGGACATTTTGGCGCGGGAGTGAGCGTTTGGAAGAAAAACAAGGAGAAGTTTATATCCTATAGTCATAATCCGCTTGATCCGGCTTCGATTAATAAAGAAATTGTTTCGGCCATTTTCGAAGATTCAAAAGGCAGGATCTGGATCGGACAGGATGGCGGTGGCTTAAGTTTGTTCAATGAAGCCAATAAATCTTTTGACCATATACTTGCTCAACCAGGCGTTCCCGGATCACTTACTTCCAACGTAATCCTTGCCATCAATGAAGATCCCAATGGAAATCTCTTGCTGGGAACTTACGCCGGTGGACTGATGGTTTTTGATCCCGAAAGCCGGAAGGTGATCAGGTCGTTTAACTCAACCTCCGGAATGGCAAGCGACCATGTATGGAGTGTTTTACACGACAGCCAAAACCTATACTGGATTTCGGACTACCGCCAGGGTTTTTTTCTTTTCGACCCGATAACATACGCCATTGATAACCATGGGATGAACCACCCTGAATTGCCGAGTTGTTCAAGCAATATTACCAACATTACCGAAGCACCGGATGGAACAATATGGTTTGCCACCGAAAACAACGGTTTTTGTATTTACGACCCGGAAGAAAAAACCATTTCGAATTTCCACTACGATGTCAATAATGCCAATTCCTTGTCCGATAATGATGTTAAAGCCATTGTTTTTACGAAAAACTACGTATGGATAGCCACAAATGGAGGCGGACTAAACCGCTTTGACCTGAAAACAGATTCCTTTAAAGTATTCAGCCAACGAGATGGTTTATCGTCGAATGCTTTGATGGGCTTACTCAAAGACAACCAGGACAATTTGTGGATAAGCTCCACAAGAGGATTGATGAAATTCGACACGCAAACCGGCAACGTACAGATATTTGATAAATCCCAGGGTATTCAGGGCAGTGAGTTCAAATTTAATTCGCAGGTATTATTACGTGACGGTCGCATGCTCTTTGGCGGCGTAAACGGAATTACTGTTTTTCATCCCGACAGCATAAGGAACAGTTCTGTCTTGCCTTCCGTTGTTTTCACCGATCTCAGAATACTTGACAAGTCTGTTGTTCCCGGCGCCAAAGGCTCTTCCCTTAAAAAGAGTATTAATTATACCGGTCATCTGAAACTCAATCACAAACAATCTGTGATCACCCTCGATTTTGCTTCGCTCGATTACAACGCCCCGCTCAAGAACCAATACATGTATAAGCTTGAAGGTTTTGACGAGAATTGGATAAATGCAGGGAATAAGCGTTCAGCTACCTATACCAATCTCGATGCAGGCAGGTATACCTTCCTGCTGAAAGGTTCAAACAGCGATGGGGTTTGGAATGAAAATCCAAGGAAACTGGTGATCCGCGTCCGCCCACCTTGGTACCGCACCTGGCTGGCCAATGTGCTCTACATTGTAACCATCATCGCGCTCATTGTTTATTATATCAGGCAACGCGAAAAACAGGCAGTACACGACAAGCAGGTACTGGAGCAAAAAATCAGGGAAGCGCAGGATGAACTGCAACAGAAAACCAAAAAAGTGGAAGAGCATGAGCAGGAAATTAAACGCAGGGACGAGGAAGAAAAAGACATTCGCTTCCTTAACGAGGGTATTACACGCATAAGCGACATCATTGCAAAAAAACGGCGCAATACCGAAGAACTCAATAATTCCGTTATTTCAGAATTGGTAAGATATATAGGCGCCTCAGCAGGGGGCATATTCATACTGGACGATTCCGATGAAATGCATCCGGTGCTCCGGGCATCGGGCCATTTCAGTCTGAGCACAGATAAAGACATTCATTATACTTTTGATCCGGGAGAGGGAAATATTGGAACCTGCCACATAGAAAAGCGGACCATAATAATGGACAACATCCCGGAAGGCTATATTGTGCTGAGTTCGGGTCTGGGTAAAATTTCCCTGCATCATGCCATTTTTGTCCCCATAATACAGGACAATGTCTGTGAAGGTGTAATTGAAATCGCTTCCCTTGAAAAACTTCCGCAAAACTATATCGGCTTTGTTGAAAAAGTCGCCGAATCGCTCGCTTCCATTATCACCATTATCAAATCAAGTGATAAAGCTGCCCAGATGATTGAACAAAACAATGCCCAATCAGAGGAATTAAGGGCACAGGAAGAGGAAATGCGACAAAACCTGGAAGAGTTGATGGCCACCCAGGAAGAATCACAAAGGCGTGAACAGGACCTGGTGAATCAGTTAAGTGCCAAAAACGCGCTCGTTGAAGAACTTCAGCAGGAGATAAAGAAGCTTAAAGGAATGAAAGAATGAAAGAATGAAAGAATGAAATAATGAAATAATAAATATACTGACTGCAAGACTGCATGACTGCATGACTTAGAAGACCAGAAGACCATTGGCAGAAATCAGCAAGAGTTTGAGTTTTGAGCAGGTAGGTTCAACACCCTATTCCTTCATTCCTTCATTTTTTCATTCCTTCATTATTTAACACCCTATCAACCACTATCAGGCGTTCAACAAAACGCTACTTCTTTCTTATGGCCATCAACGCAGTGATCAGGTATAGCAACACCATGAGCAGCGAAAAAAACATTGCGGCACGTCCTATATAATCGCCGTTTCTTACGTACCAGGTAAGGTAGTCGTTGGCATTTAAAACGCCTTTTACCGTTCCGGGTTGCCACCATCCCAGCTGATCTGTCGCTTCGCCCCGCTGGTTTATCAGCGAGGATATTCCCGTATTGGCAGAACGGGCAATGCTACGGCGCGTTTCAATGGCACGCAGACTCGAGAAAGCATTGTGCTGACGATAACCGGGCGTATCACCCCACCAGCCATCGTTGGTTACCACAAATAACAGGTTGGCTCCATTTTTAACATAGCCTGTGACAAATTCACCATAAACCGATTCGTAGCAGATAATCGGGCTTACACCTGTGGAATCCTCTGCATCATAGAACACTTCGCGGTCCTCCTGTATACCCCACCCCCGGAATGTACCACCCAGTTTGACGGTCAGCTTTTCGAGAAATTTCAGGTATTTGGCATAGGGCATGGTTTCAACACCTACCACCAGTTTCGACTTGAAGTACACCGGAATACAGGGCGTGGAATCGATCTGAATTGCAGCGTTAAAAGCCGCGTACATCATATTGGTGCCCGGCATCAGGCGGGCATTCGAGGGTACTTTATCTCCCGGCCCATACGATTTGTAGCACTGAATTCCAGGGATATAAGCTGCCCCGGGATAATCATTCAAAAAACTCCTGATCATGATTATATCAGGCACCTGTTCAAGCGTGTCGAGCCAGATTTTATTGTTAATAGAGGTTTCAGGTGCAATAAAATAATCCACCGTGCTATCCGCCACCCGGGCCGCAAGGGCTA